>JAZSEX010000017.1:0-16855 GCA_045531935.1 Acutalibacteraceae bacterium
ACATAATTCTTTTAAAAACAAGAGAAATAATATACATATTAAACAATGTCGGATGTTGAGTTTTAGGGAAAATAACGAAACCCGCTCTCATAAAGAGAACGGGGTTTTGTTATCATTATATATGGTTTGAAGAATTACTTAAGAGCTTCCTCAACTGCAACTGCGCAAGCAACTGTAGCACCAACCATGGGGTTGTTACCCATACCGATGAGACCCATCATTTCAACGTGTGCGGGAACTGATGAAGAACCTGCGAACTGAGCGTCTGAGTGCATACGACCCATTGTGTCAGTCATACCGTATGAAGCAGGGCCTGCTGCCATGTTGTCGGGGTGAAGTGTACGACCTGTACCACCACCTGAAGCAACTGAGAAGTATTTCTTGCCCTTTTCTGTGCATTCCTTCTTATATGTTCCTGCAACGGGATGCTGGAATCTTGTGGGGTTAGTTGAGTTACCTGTGATAGAAACGTCAACGCCTTCCTTCCACATGATAGCAACGCCTTCTGTTACATCGTTAGCGCCGTAGCAGTTAACCTTTGAACGAAGACCTGTTGAGTAAGCCTTACGGAATACTTCCTTAACTTCACCTGTGTAGTAATCCATTTCTGTTTCAACATAAGTGAAACCGTTGATACGGGAAATGATCATAGCAGCGTCCTTACCGAGACCGTTAAGGATAACGCGGAGAGGCTCTGTACGAACCTTGTTAGCTGTGAGAGCGATTTTGATAGCGCCTTCAGCAGCTGCGAATGACTCATGACCTGCAAGGAATGCGAAGCACTTTGTTTCGTCCTTGAGGAGCATTGCACCGAGGTTACCGTGGCCGAGACCAACCTTACGGTTTTCAGCAACTGAACCGGGGATGCAGAATGCCTGAAGGCCTACGCCGATAGCAGCGGAAGCGTCAGCAGCATTCTCGATGCCCTGTGCAAGGGCAATAGCTACGCCGAGAGTGTATGCCCAGACAGCGTTGTCGAAAGCGATGGGCTGTGTGCCCTTAACGATAGCTTCGACATCGATGCCTCTGGAGAGGCAGAGATCTCTGGCAGCTTCAAGGCTCTCGATGCCGTACTGAGCAAGGCAAGCCTCGATTTTTTCCATTCTTCTTTCTTTACCTTCAAATGTAACAGCCATTGTTCTCCCTCCTCCTTATTCTTCTCTGGGGTCAATATATCTAGCAGCGTCTGCAAATCTGCCGTAGCTGCCCATATTGTTCTTGTATGCTTCTGCGGGGTCTGCACCGTGACGGATATCCTCAAGCATCTTGCCGAGCTTTACAAACTCGTAGCCGATAACCTGATCGTTCTCGTCAAGAGCCATACGTGTAACGTAACCTTCAGCCATTTCGAGGTAACGAACACCCTTAGCCTTTGTAGAGAACATTGTGCCGACCTGTGAACGAAGACCCTTACCAAGGTCCTCAAGACCTGCGCCGATTGTGAGGCCATCCTCTGAGAATGCGGACTGAGTTCTGCCGTAGACGAGCTGAAGGAAGATCTCACGCATTGCAACGTTGATAGCGTCACAGACAAGGTCTGTGTTAAGGCACTCAAGGAGTGTCTTGCCGGGAAGAATCTCAGCAGCCATAGCTGCGGAGTGAGTCATACCTGAGCAACCGATTGTTTCAACAAGAGCCTCTTCTACGATACCTTCTTTGATGTTAAGAGAAATCTTACAAGTACCCTGCTGAGGAGCACACCAGCCCACACCGTGTGAGAAACCGGAGATGTCCTTAATTTCGTATGCCTTTACCCACTTGCCCTCTTCGGGGATAGGAGCGGGACCGTGATGCGGGCCTTTAGCCACGATACACATTTTTTCCACTTCATGTGAATAGTTCATTATTGTATTCTCCTTTCTGATTTCTGAGCCATTCAATCTCACGATATATTATACATAAATCGAACTCAATTATCAAGTAATTATTGCATAAATCTACGAAATAAAACAACATATTTTTACATATTATGCCACAAAAATAATTCGCAATGCGCAATTCGTAATTCGCAATTAAATTACATCGATATTAATCAGAGCTTGACCTCCTTTCGGAAGGAGGCGAATTTCGCGAAGCAAAAGACGGAGGATTGCAATAATTTATGCTGATTTGTTTTTTACAACAATCCTCAGTCAGCTTCGCTGACAGCTCCTTTCAAAAGGAGCTTTTGAAAAACAAATTTACATTGATATAAAACAAAATGTCATTCTGAACGCGTAGGGGCGATTCACGAATCGCCCGTTTTTTCGTTCAGAATAACACCGTATGCGATATTTGTCGGTTCGTCGAAAATCGCCGAACCCTACAGCACACCGTAAAGCCGAGCATTTTGCAGGGGTCGGTTACATCGTTAATATAATAAAGGTTAAGGTTCTCTGTGTTAAATTAAAACTTAACCTTAACCTCGTGTGAGCCGATATCGGTTTTGATTTCGAGGGTGTAGCCGCCGTATGTGCAGGGAACAAGCTCATACTCGCCTGTACAAGTGACCTCTGCAGGATTTGCAGGCAGGTAGATGATTGTTTTTGTATCAAAAGCCTTTGTCTGCTCATAGGTAAGAGTGAAAGTGTTTTCTTTTCTGTCGTGGCGGTAAGCTTTGATTTCGCCCGTAACGGCACGCGGATAGGGTCTGTGAAGTTCGTCCATAATACCGTCGCTCATAAGATCTTTATGGTAGCACCAATAGGTATTGCTCCACTTACGGTCATCGAAGAACTTAAGCAAATGGTGGACGTGCGGATACCACTCCGTACCCTCGGAGTAGCCGCCCCACTCGCCTACAAGCACGGGGATACCCAGACGCTTCTGGCTGTTTTCGTGCTCACCGAAGATAGCATCGGTACGCGATGAGCTTGCGTGCTTATAGAGAGGAGTATCGACCATAAAATCGTAGCCGTGAGGGGAGAAGCAGGATTTTTCCTCTTTCTTATCACCGTATGTAATCGGGCCTGCCTTGCACGGAATTGAAAGGTTTGAATAGTAGCAGTTGTCGATAAACATAATACCGTTATCGGTAACGGAGCGGATTGCACCTGCAGTTTTATTGAGGAACGGAGTATAACGCTCACGGTCAAACTTCTCGACAAGCTCTGCAGCACCGAGTGCAACATCGTGAAGAATATCACCGTTATACTGCTCGAGCACGGCAGGAATATCAAGCTTTACAGCATCCTTGATAAGCTTTGATTTCTTGATACGCTTATCGGTAAGAGTTGCTTTGACAAGGCCCTTTATAAGCTGACGGAAAACCTTGCCGCCGTCACTGCCCATAAACGGCTCATTGAACATATCGAAGCCGAAGAGTGCAGGATGGTCACAGACACGCTCGGCAATATGCTTCCACATATCCGCAAAGTAGTCGAGCAAGCCTTTATTTTTATAGGGCGTGTTAGTCCAGAAGCGGTCGAATGCCTTATGCACGCTCTTACCCCAGAAATATCCCTCAGCCCAGACGATCTTTATCTGATTTTGCTTTTTGCCGTTGAGCATACAAGCCCATTCGGGAGCACCGTCGCCCCACTGATAGCAGTAGTTCGAAAAAAGATCCTGATGCATATCAATATAGGCATATAGGCCGTACTTATGGCACTGATCGAGCATTTTTACTATACCGTCGATATATTCTTCGTTATACTCGCCGGGGTTCGGCTCAACAGCCGCCCAGGTGATACCCAGACGGACTATATTCATACCCTTTTCGGCAAGAACTCTGAACATTTCATCATCATATTCATATACAAAGTTAAGCTTGCCGTCATCACCGGGCCAGCCTTTATCACAGAGATTGACACCGTTAAAGATTCGCTCTCTGCCGTATTCGTCAACAAAACTTGTGCCGCAGGTAAGAATTTTATCCATAGCTTTATTCTCCTTATGCTTTATAAATTTTGAACTCGCTGAGCACTACACCTACGTGCTCTTCGCCTATTTCAAGTGCTATACAGCCGTTTTCAAAAACGGATGCCGGCAAATCGTAGACAGCACAGGTAAAGCGGTCGCTAATCATTTCACGCTCAAACTGCTCGTCCTTTTCGCCGCCGAAGAATTTGCCGCGATAAATATCGGTGCCGTTTGCCTTGATATAGAAGCTGTCAAACATATCGTACTTGTTTTTCTTGTATGTAACACGAAGCTTATAATCGACACCGGGCTCGAAGCCTGCAAGCTTGCAGACAAAGGTGAAATTATCGAAAGCCTTGAGCATACACATCGGCACAGAGCCGTTGTTGACCTCGGGTCTGTCACCCTGGTAATCCATGTAGAACTCGCCCTGCTGTCTTTCACCGAGCACACCGAAGCCGTATTCAGCAAAGGAGTAGTAATATTCACCCTTGCCGATTTTGTTACGGTTGAACACACGCTCAAGGAAGGCTTCACGCTCACCCTCCGGCATAGCATCGGCAACCTCATACCTGCCGAGAAGCCATGCTCTGTCGGTTACGGGCAGGTCGATTGTATCGAGAGTAGCACCTCTCTCCCAACCAGAAGCGTGATAATTTTCAACATCAAGCTGCATACCGATCTGCTCAAACAGCTTGTCGGCAAGGTCGGTAAGCGAAGCACGCAGTGCATAATATTCTCCGTCATAGTCTGTCATAAGCTCCTTGCGTGCACTGTCAAAATCACCTTTTGCGGCAAAGCATCTTGCTTCATTAATAAGCTCCAGCTCAAACTGTCTTCTCAATCGGACAAGCATATCGCACTTTGCTCTGAAGAGCATCATTACAAAACGCCAGTTGTTGATAAGTGCAGGTGCTTTTTCAAGCTCGGACTCAATAATCTGCAGGGTGTGCTCAATATGCGGATTCTCCGCAGGGTCACCCTCCCAGTTACGCTCGAGACCGAGGATAGCATCGGCAATTTTCTTTGCATCTGCCTGCCAGATAAAGAAGCGTGCATAGTCGCAGAGCGTATCATAAAGAGATACCTCCGGGAAGAAATCCATATCGCTCCACACAGCCTTATTGACGTCGTCATTTACACCCTCGGAGTAGCTGACACTGCCGACGACATAGGGACGTGTGAGTCTGTGAAGGAGTCTGTACTCTGTCGGACGGGGATTGATACTCTCACGGCTAAGGGTTGAAGCAAGCGCATAATGCCAATCGTCCCTGTCAAAATGTACGGGATATTCACATCTTACGTTATGGGTTATATCGGGATAGAATCTGATAGGATATTTAGCGGGAAGCTTACGTCTGAGGTCATCCATAAGGAATGCGTGATTAGGGCCTGTGATAACACCCGTAATCTCATCGGGAAGCTTTTCCATTTCGCCCATAAAATCTTCAGGCCAGGTGATATTGGAATGAGGTGCCTGAGCTGACGGCCACATTTCGGCATTCGGCTTGACGGATTTAAGCTCCTTTGAAATTGCAATACAGCGTTTTACAAAATCGTCACCATCCATCTCACCGGGGTCGCCTCCGGGTGGAAAGATAACGTCGATTCTCGGCATAGTTTCAAACACCTTGCGTCTTTTGGCAAGTGCCGTTTCTTCATCTTCGTTATCTTCATTCGGATACCAGCAGGAAACGTCCATATCAAGCTTATCGGCAAGCTCACTCGCTTTTGCAGCAAGCTCGAGCGGATGGTATTTCATAAGCGGGTTTTTCTCATCCTTATTACCGCCCGGAATATGCTCGCAGGTATTACAGCCGAAAGCCATAATATCGCGGTAAAAGCGGAAATATTCATCGGGTCCCCAGGCATCGTAGGTGTTGGGAATTGTACGGTAACCGCACTGGTGACCTCGGATTTTTTTATCGGGTGTATACGTACCCGAAATATTTTTGATAAGGGTAATTTTATTGGAAGAGAAAACACATTTACGCAGGATATATGAGTAGCCGAAGATAAGTCCACGGATACCCTGTGCTCTGACAGTGATATGAGAGCCATCCTGCTCGATAATATAGGTATCTTTATCGGCAACGGAAGTGTCGCTGATAAGGTCAACGCAAGGCTCACCGCCCTCGAAAGGCTTGTAGCCTGCACGCAGTTCAATTTCTTCACTGAAAAGCTCACGTGCATACTCTGCCGCTTCACCGACAGCATTTACGCTCAGAAAAGAAAAATCGTATTTCATACCAATCACCCTTTACCTGTTTTTATTTTTTCAGTTTCTTTACAACAAGTGCTGCAACACCTGCCGCCGCACCTATTGCAAGAGCTGCACCCACTGCACGTCTCGGTTTTTCAAGGTCATCCGCATCGATGAAATAGCTTACCATTGACGACGGAGTTTTGCCGCAGAGATCAAAATAAGTGTAGTGTGTTGTTTCAAAAGTATCGGGATTATTCTCATCAATATCAAACACTCTGACACCTCTGAGGCTGTTGCCGTAGCAACGGAAAGATGCCGCAGGAGTCTGAATCATTCTGACACCCTCGTGTGTGATATCGAACATATTCATATGGTGGTGACCGTAAACAACAGCAAGCACGTCGCCCTGCTGTTTTACGGCATCAAACTGACCGTAATTATCCTTACAACCGGGTGTAGGTTCGTAAAGTCTGCCGCTGTTTACCTTTTCGGGCTTAAGGCGGATATATCGGTTTTTATCGTAAAGTCGTACTGCACCCTCATCGTTTGCATCGCACTCTTCAACGCAATCCTCAATTTCGCTCATAGGGATATGCTGGAACATAAGTGACGGTACGGGCTTACCCGAATTCTCTGCGGCAAGCTCATTACTCTTGTTGACATACCACTCGACAGCATCTGTTGTAACGCCTTCAAAGCCTTTGTCAAGTGATTTATCGATACGTGAAGTATCCATCATCCAGATATTGAACGCGGGCTTATCACCGGAGTAAATCGGAATATTATGAGTGCCGATATCGCCGTAACCGTAGGTATCGACAAGACCGACAAAGCAGGAATACTCACGGTAGAGGTCAATTATCTCCTCTTTTGTAAGCTCGCACATATCGTCGTGATTGCCGAAAATCATCGCAAAAGGAATGTTTCTCTTCTGAAGAGGCTCGAGAATAACCGCAAGAGACTCTCTCATCCTCACTAAAGTTGCACCCTTACCCTCTGCAACCTTTTTATTGCCGAAACGGGCATCGAGAAGATGATTGCTCAGAACATTATCACCCGTAAAAACAACAAGGTCGGGATTGAGAGTATCGTACGCCTTGTCGAGCATTTTAAGCATAGAGTGACGGGGATAGTGCATATCCTGCGGGTCACTGACCTGAAGAATACGGAATTTGCCGTTATTGAAACTAAGTGCCATAAAACTCACCTGCATTTTATATATAGATAATAGAATTTTACATTACATTGGTAGTAATGTCAAGTTGACAAACACTATAAACACTGATAGAATAATACTCAGAAATATTGAAAGGATGATTTAAAATGACAACTATCGATAAAACAATGACAATCGGCGACGTACTTGACGCACACCGTGAGCTTGCACCCTACTTCTTCGAAATGGGTATGCACTGCCTCGGCTGCCCCTCCGCAAGAGGTGAAAGCGTAGAGCAGGCTTGCAGAGTACACGGCGTTGACGTTGACGAGCTTGTTGCAAAGCTCAACGCAGCACTTGCAAAGTAAGAAATGAAACTCTCACCAAGACTTAAGGCCGCAGCGGACTATGTCCGTTGCGGCAAAAAAATTGCCGACATAGGCACCGACCACGCTCACCTGCCGATATACCTCGTCGAAAACGGAATATGCACCTCTGCTATCGGCTCTGACGTAAGACCGGGCCCTATAGCAAACGCTGAAACCAACGTAAAAAACGCAGGACTTTCCGACAGAATAAGCCTGAGGCTTGCAAGCGGACTCGACAAGGTTGAGCCGGATGAAGCAGATGATATAATTTTCAGCGGTATGGGCGGCATACTTATTTCCGAGCTTATCGAAAAAGCACCGTGGCTCAAAGACAGCGAAAAGCATCTTATACTTCAGCCGCAGAGTCACGCAGAAATACTGCGATCATTTCTGATACAGAACGGATTCAGAATTGAAAAAGAAAATATATGCGAGGATTCGGGCAGAGTATACTGCATAATGAGCGTTTTCTATGACGGAATAAACCGCACATATCCTGAATGGTATGAGTATTACGGTGAGATTCCCTCGTGCACAAATCCGCTCGCAAAGGAGTATCTGCTCAGACTTGCCGACAGATACGTACGTGATGCAGGCAATATGAGATGTGCCGACCCGACAGCGGCAGAAAAGCTGTACAGCGTTGCAGACAAGCTGACACAAATTACAAACAAATAACAAAACAGCGATGACTGAAAAGTCATCGCTGTTTTGTATAATCATTTAAAAAGTGACATAAAGAAATTCCAGATACCGACGAAGAAGCTGACTATTTTATCCCATATCGTCGGCTCACTGCCTGAGGATTGCTGTGCCTGAGTTGTTGTTTCAGGTGCCGGCTCTGTAGGTGCTACAGTGATATCGGGCACAGTAGTTTCTTTATCTGTAACAAGTACGGTTGTATCTGTCACTCCGTCAGGTGACGAAGGAATTTCAGGTGCGGTAGTGACCTCGCCTGTCGGCTCACTCGTCTCTTCCGATTCGGGTAATTCAACAGCGACACTGTTTACATTAAGCTTACCGTTGACTATTGTAAACCACACTACGCTGTTGCTCTCATTATCGTAGAAAATCTGACCGTATCTGGGCAGCACTGCATCCGAGCCGTCACCGCTGACCGCCTTATCCCATACAACCTCACCCGAATTATCGGCAAGAAGAATATGAATTTCTTCCACACCCTGCTTACTGTTACAAAGCATATAAGGCATAGCAACATAATCTTCGTCAGCCCTTACTGCCTTGGGGTTTATTATGGTATCATCGCCTGTGTAATCAGTCAGATAAAACTGCGGTTCGGAATCAAGTGTTTCACTGTCAAACATCTGTACAAAAATGTTTGCCGAGGTCTGTTCCAAAGAATCAGAAGTATTCTGATAAGAGCCTGTCAGCATATATTTGTTACCGCAACGCATAAATCCGCCGAACTGACCGTAGGTGTTATTATCCGCATATTCGCCTTTAAAAACAAACGAATTTTCTTCCGCAATCTTTCTCCAGAGCGTACCGCCTGACATTTTTGTTATAAGGTACGATCTCGCAGGAAGAGCATCACCTCTGTCAATATATACAAAATCACTGCCATCACTCAAAATATACTGATGGAAAGAATGGCTTGCATACGGTATAGCTGACACGTGATCAGCCTCCACCTGACTGAACGTATTTAGATCTATTGCAAAAGCATAAGATGACTGGTGCACCTGACCGGATGCGGTAAACTCATCCTTACCCGTAATAGGATTGGTTTTTACAGGGAACATATCTCTTGCGATATAGCCTGTCAGATACTTGCCGTTTGTAATCATAGCGTTGTTACCGCAGTGAATTTCTGCAATTCCGAGCCACGAGCCGCTTGCCATACCGCTGAGCTCAAGCGAGCGGATTTTCTTGCCGTCAGTGCCGATGTTGACGACTTTAAGTGCAGTACCGTTGCGGTTGTCTACAGTAAGCGGTTGCGCAAAAAGAATATAGTATGTACCGTCATCGCCTTTACAGAAAGCGGCAAATTCCGAAAGCTCAAGCGGCACTGCAATACTGCTTTTAACGCTGTAATCTTTATTCAGTTCAATAACGCTGAGTGAGCCGTCACTCATAACAACGCAAAGGCAGTATGTACCGTCGGGATTCTGCACAGCATTTATATTCGGAATTACACCGTGGTCATACCCGTCAAACCACGTTATTGCGTCATTATCCGTTGCAGCGATGGTCGCTACCGTTGTAACGTTATTACAAAGAGTCTCCTTCTCTGCCGACGAATAAAAGCCGAGCACAGACAGCACAAGAAACGGCAGTGTCAGCATACTAAACGTTTTTACAAAACCCTTCTTGTTCATTAAAAACCATCTCCTTTTCTATAATAAATATATCACTCAGCAAACCGAAGTGTCAACGCATTTAACTTTCTTTTTACCTTGCAATAAAACTGTTGAAAAATATAAATACTTGTGATACAATACTAAAGATAAAAATTCAAGGAACGGTGAAATCAATGTCAGGACATAACAAATGGAGCACGATTAAGCGCAAAAAGGAAAAGACCGACGGTGCACGTGCAAAGGTATTTACAAAAATCGGCAGAGAGATTGCAGTTGCAGTACGTGAGGGCGGCCCCGACCCTGCATCAAACAGCAAGCTCAAGGATATTATCGCAAAGGCTAAGGCTGCAAACGTACCCAACGACAACATCGACCGTATCATCAAAAAGGCAAGCGGTGAAACAGGCGGTGCAGATTACGAGTCAATCATGTACGAAGGCTACGGTCCCTCAGGTATCGCAGTTATCGTCGAGGCTCTTACAGACAACCGCAACAGAACTGCAGGCGACGTACGCCACTACTTTGACAAGTACGGCGGAAATATGGGCCAGAGCGGCTGCGTTTCCTTTATGTTCAACCGCTACGGCGTAATTCTTATCGAAGCAGAGGATGTTGATGAAGAGACACTTATGGAGGCTGCTCTTGAAGCAGGCGCTGTTGACTTCATCACAGAGGATGAAAGCGTATTTGAAGTACGCACAGAGCCCAACGATCTGGGTGCTGTACGTGACGCACTTGAGGCTGCAGGCTACTCTTTCGCAGTTGCAGAGGTACAGTACGTACCCACAACTTATACAGCACTTACAAGCGAAGACGATATCAAGAACATGAACAAGATGCTTGAAATGTTCGAGGATAACGACGACGTTCAGGAAGTCTGGCACAACTGGGAAAACCCCGACGAAGAATAAGATTTATCAAAGGCAAGGTGAACTTTTTTACCTTGCCTTTTTCAGAAATGAGGATACGGATTATGGGAAGCATTTTTGAAAAATTCATACAGTTAAGAGCAAGTGCAAACGAGCCTGACTATGACTGCCGCGAAAACTGTTTTATGCGTCTATACTCAAACGTAAATAAAGCTGAATATGAAGAATGGATAAACGCACTTGTATCGGACGGATTTGATGTTTTACAGCAGACCGATAACAATGCAAACCTTTACACCTGCCTTTCGGGTGAAGTGGTAATCAACGCATTTTTTACACCGTGTGACGGTATACTGCGTGTAGCCGCAACCGAGAAAAGAATTGTACCCTGCTTCACAGAGCAAACCTGCGAGGGTGACGGTGAAACGGCATTCTACGGTTTTGAAAGTGATCAGGCTCTTATCGACTGCGGCATGTGCCTTATGGTGCAGTGCCCGGACTACAGCTTCTTTGTTGTGGACAGCGGCCACTATATGCAATTTAACGATAACGACAGAATTTATAAATTTATGCGTGACCGCACACCCGAGGGACAGAAGGTTGTTGTAAACGGCTGGCTTCTCACCCACGCACACTCCGACCATATTTCTAAATTTATGGACTTTCTGCGATACAACCGTAACGATGTCATAATCGAAGGCATTTACTCAAACCTCATCCCTGACACAAACTGCAACAGTCAGTACTGGAGCACTGAGGAAGTACTGCTTTCACGCAAGCTGTTCAGAATGCTTGACGAAACGGATATACCGACTTACAAAATACACACGGGTCAGCGTTTTTACATACGTAACCTTTGCTTTGACGTAATGGGCACTCACGAGGATATTTACCCGCAGGTGATGAAGGATTACAACGATTCGTCGTGTATGGTAATGCTCACAGCAGAGGGCTCCAGAATATTCATCCCCGGTGACGCAAGCAACCTTGCAAGCCTTGAGCTTACAAAGCGTTACGGCAAAACGCTCAAGTGCGACATAGTGCAGATTGCTCACCACGGTCACAACGGACTTTACAAAGAGGCTTATGAGCTTCTCGGTGCGGATGCGGCGGTATTCCCGATAACCCGAATCAAATTTGACGAAGAGTATCCGCGAATCGAAGCTAACCGCAGAGCGATAGAGATTGCCTCAAGATACTACATAACATCCGACGGCACAGTTAAATTCCCCCTGCCCTATTCGGCAGACAAGGTTGAGAAGCTGCCCGACGAAACCTTTGAGGATTTCGGCAAGATCGAGCGTCTTTGGGGTTACACATATACCGACGAAAGAAAAAAAGAGCTGTTTGATTTATTTATTGCAAACGGCGGTGACATCAACAGCACTAACCTGCCCGTAAGATACGAAGGCATATTTGAAATGTGAGGAAAAAGATGAAAGAAATAGATATTTTTGATTTTGATAAAACAATAGTGCCGTTTGACAGCGGCTCAGTTTTCTGGATGTACTGCCTTATCCACAACCCGTGGATTGTAATCTGCGTGCCCTACCTGCTGGTTATGATGATTCCCTTCTTCATCGGCATCAAAGACCTGACATACGTCAAAAAGCACGTTTACTGCTACGTGCCTCTGATTAACCTTGAGAAAAACGTAAAGAAATTCTGGGACAAGCACGAGAAAGACGTTTTTGAGTGGTTCCGCAAAGAAAACCGTGAGCGTCCTGCAGTGGTCATAAGTGCAAGCGCCGACTTTCTGCTTGACGATATCTGTTCAAGACTCGGAGTTGAGAAGCTTATCTGCTCAAAGCACAACAGCAAGACAGGCGCAATAATCAGCCTTAACTGCAAGAATGAAGAAAAGGTAAGACGTTACAACGAAGAGGTCAGCGGATGCAAGGTAATAAACGTCAGCTCCGACTCTCTCAAGAGCGACAGACCTATTTTCTCACTCGGCGAAAACTGCTTCCACATACAAAAAGACGGAGAGCGTAAACCGTTCAAGTATGATGAAATGTACAAATAAAATTAACAGCAGTACACTTTGAATTTAAGTGTGCTGCTGTTAATTTATCTGTTTATTATTTTATTCTTTATAGTTTCATATATTTCGACTATTTTGAATCTCGGCTCATATTCGGGTGAGGATGAGACTATTTTCATTTCGTCATCGGTGAAGAATGCATCTGCATCGGCACTTGCGGCAGGCAGACACAGCGGCGGAAACATCACGCACCACCAATTCCGGCCCTCGGCAGAGCCGATATTAACACGCACTGCGGTATAAACGCCTGCAGGCATCGTAAATTCTTCATAACAACGTGTGGCAAAAAACTCCTCGCCTACAGTTATATCCACATCATAATCACACCCGTTTTCTCTGAGCACCGCTTCGGCGGCTGATTTAAGCTCATTGACACGCGGTGTGATTATTCTTTCGGCTTCGTCAGACGTAACCGTACCGTCAAAAATCTCGCCGCCTTTTTCTAAAACGGCATCACGTACCATAAGCTTTAACCGCTGGTCTGTTTCGGAATCGGAATCAGCAACAACGTGAAGTCTGAGTACATCGCGACGTACCTCAGCACAATCCGAAGCAAAAGAAACAACACTGAAAGCAGCCGCAATAACCGTAATCACGGCAACAATTTTAATAAAAGATTTCATACCAAAACTCCTTTAATACAATTCAAAATTCGCAATTATTTTCATATAAAAGTAAAAGTCACCGACTGTAAACGTGTCGGTGACTTTTAGTTTTGGTATGTTTTTCCTTATTTATTCATTATGCAAGACCGAGCTTACGTGCCATTTCGGCAGTCTTAAGCTCAAGCAGCTTTGAAACACCCTTTTCCTGCATTGTTACACCGTAGAGGATATCTGCCTCTTCCATTGTACCGCGGCGGTGGGTGATAAGAATAAACTGGGTATTCTTTGTCATACGGCGTGCATACTGTGCATAGCGTACAACGTTGACATCGTCAAGTGCAGCCTCAACCTCATCGAAGAAGCAGAAGGGTGCGGGAGAAACCTTGAGGATTGCAAAGAGAAGTGCAATCGCAGAAAGTCCCTTTTCACCACCTGAAAGAAGGTCGATATTCTGAACATTCTTTCCGGGGGGCTGTACCTTGATTTCAATCGGGCACTCAAGCACGTTGTGCTCATCCTCAAGCAGAAGCTCTGCCTTACCGCCGTCAAACAGCTCTGCAAAAGTTTCACCGAAGTGACGGTTGATTTTAGCAAACTGCTCACGGAACTGTGCCGCCATTTTAGCGGTAAGCTCACCGATAAGTTTTTCAAGCTCAGACTTGGATTTTTCAATATCCGCAATCTGTGCACTCATAAACTCGTAACGCTCGGAAACCTCTTTATACTCATCAATAGCGGCAACATTGACGTTACCCAGAGCACGGATTTTATTCTTAAGCTCCTGAAGCTTACGCTTTGCCTCAGAGATATCTCCGAGATCGATATTAAGCTCGATAGCCTCACTGCGTGTAAGCTGATATTCGTCATAGAGCTTTGAAACAGTATCGTCAAGCTCTTTTTCCATAACAACCTTACGTTCTTCAAGACGGGCAACCTCGCCGCCAAGCTTTTCACGGTCAGCTGACTTTGCTCTCTCCTCCTGACGGAGAAGTGAAGCCCTTGCATCGAGTGAGTTTTTCTTTTCGATAAAGCCCTGGATATCGGCTTTTGTATCTTTACTGCGGTTACGAAGCTGTGCAGCCTGCTCTTCAAGCTGAGCAATATTGACTCTTATATCACAGCTCTTCTGTGCAATCTCGCCTATTTCACGGTTGAGGTCTTCAACCTTGATTCCCTGATTTGCAATACGGTGACGAAGCAGTGCAACAGCCTCAAGCTTTGCCTGAGTATCCTTCTGGATTGAAAGGATATCCATTTTAGCTCTGCTTTCAGCCTTCTGAAGCTCGCTCTCGTCTTCACCCAAACGTGCTCTGCCACTGTTTGCCTGCTCAATCTCAAGGCGGAGTGCGGCATTGTGCTCTTCGAGCTCTTTTGCTCTCGCTTTGGCATCTTCAACGGTAGCGTTGAGTGCAGCAAGACGCTCGCCTGCGTTTGCCTTTTCGTCAGCAAGCTCATCAATAGAACGGAGCGTATCTTCAAGCTTATCAACAATAAGCTTGAGTTCACCCTCACGGCGGATTACATCCTCCTGAGCACGGGTAAGGTCTGCCTGAGTACCGGCAAGGTCTGCTCTGCAAGCAGAAAGGTCAGCAAGTACAGCCTTGTAATCAGCCTGCATAGAATCAAACTCACCCGTAAGCTTTACAACCTCGTTGTTAAGTCGCTCAATCTCACTTGCACGGCTGAGGATACCCGCATTCTGTGTACGGGAGCCACCTGTCATAGAGCCGCCGGGATTGATAACCTGACCGTCGAGTGTAACGATTTTGAGCTTGTGCGAATACTTCTTTGCAATAGAAATTGCACAGTCCATATCCTCGACAACAACCGTTCTGCCGAGAAGTGAGCCGATAACCTCGTTATACTTCTTATCGCAACCGACAAGCTCACTTGCAACGGCAACGTAACCGAAGCAGTCGTCAAGACCTTTTTCCTCAAGAGCTCTGCTCTTGATAGCGGTAAGCGGAAGGAAGGTTGCACGGCCCGATTTATTATCTTTAAGGAAATTAATAGCACGCTTTGCATCGTTTTCCGTCTGAGTAACAATATTCTGAAGTGCCGCACCGAGAGCAGTTTCAATAGAAACAGAGTACTGCTCCTCAACAGTGATAAGCTGAGAAAGCACACCCTCAATACCTCTGAGAGTGCCTCGCTTGACCTCACGCATAACAGCCTTTACACTGCCCGAATAGCCTTCCATATTTTTCTCAAGGTCATCGAGCATCTTTGCTCTTGAGCGCACACGGTCAATTTCAAGACCTAATTCATCAATTTCACGGCGCTGTTTTTCTGCCTTTTCGGTACGGGATTCAACCTTTAACTCGTAGCCGCGCACTGCATTTGCAGTTGAAACAACAACCTCTTTAGCTTCACTCAGCTGAGCTTCGCTCTCTGCCTTCTTTTCTTCAAGCTGTGCTTTGGCATCGTTACGGGAAGCTACTATATCGTCGATAGTTTCAAGGCGTGAAGTAATTTCTTCTATTGACGAATTTGCCGTAGATACCTCAACACGGCAATCGCCTATTTTAATGGCATACTGCGAAATTTCTTCCGACAGTGCCGCTATTTTCTCAACAAACTCACGGCTCTTTGCCTGCAGACCTTCGATTTTCTCGGCGGCCTCGGCAAGCTGTGCTCTCTTCTGTTTTTCGGCATTCTTGAGCAGCTCAACCGTTTTCATTGTTTCGGTTATTTCGTCGTCAAGAGTCTGCTTTGACTCAACGGCAAGCTCCATTTCACGTGTGATACGTGCAATAGTTTCATTATTGTGCTCTATAGAGTTGAGTTCAACTGCAACCTGAGCATCAAGCTGTGCAGCCTGCTCCTCAATACCCGATGCACCTTCACGTGCTTCGTCGATACTGACTGTAAGCTGACGGCTGTTTTCCATAGCATCTTCCATTTCCTGAACTATTTTTTCAAGCTCAGCTTCTACAGCCTCATACTGTGCCGTTGCCGTATTAAGCTTGTCCTCGTGTGATTTCAGCTGCTCACGCACCTTATCGATTGTGTGAAGCCACAGACCGATTTCGAGCACCTTGCGCTCCTCTGCAAGCACGATGAATTTCTGTGCCTTTTCGCTCTGCACCTTGAGAGGACCGACTCTGTCCTCAAGCTCGGTAAGAATGTCACGCAGACGGATCATATTCTCCTCTGCCTGAGCGAGCTTGCGGTTGGCGTCGTTACGGCGGTAGCGGTAATGAGAAATACCTGCCGCCTCCTCGAGCATATCACGGCGCTGACTGGACTTGGACGAAACCATATCGGCTACTCTGCCCTGGCTGACCATAGAATAGCCGTCACGGCCAAGACCCGTATCCATAAACATCTCGTTGACGTCTTTGAGACGGACTGTTTCAGCGTTGATAAGGTATTCGCTTTCGCCCGAGCGGTAGTAACGTCGTGTAACGCTTACCTCATCCTTGTCGCACTTAAGAGCACGGTCA
>JAZSEX010000098.1:0-28400 GCA_045531935.1 Acutalibacteraceae bacterium
GCTCATCTATTCTGCCGAACTGACAGAATCTGCCGTCGACCTCTGCGTTGTGGATTACAACCCAGCGGTTATCTTTTGTAAGCTGAATATCGCACTCGGCAGAGTAATAGCCGTTGTTGACAGCCTCTTCAAAAGACGGGAGTGAGTTTTCGGGTGCAAGTGCGTGAACACCTCTGTGAGCTGTGAGGTAAACGGGATCATCCTCTGAGCCGACTCCGTTTTCAGAAAGTGAAACGAGCTGCTGAGGCTGATTGAATAAAACAATTATGGGGTGTGTGGGAGAAAAAACGCTGAAATAAATCGGAACAAGAATGAGAGTGATGATTTTATTGATTACAGCTAACATAATTTTATATCCTTTCTTTTATTAACCAATGGCAATTTTGAAGCAAATCGGCAAATCGTTTTTCAATTCGCCTTTGAGGTTGATTTTAAGTGATTCTTCGTCTCTGATAAAGTCGATTTTTTCGTCACTGCCGAGAAGCTCGACGGATTCGATTATATGGTCGTGAGAAGTGAGCTTTTTAAGGCTTTTGATTTCGATTTTTTTTGACGGACGCATCTGAAAAGCGTAGAGATAACAGTCCTTATAAGTAAACCTGAAATCAGCACTTGTGAAGGCTTTTTCGTCGCCGTCTTTGAAAAAGCCCTCTTCTGCGTTCACTTCGCCTTCACCGAAGCGTTTCCAATAGGTTGTGCCGTATATACCCTCACCGTTAATTTCAAGCCACTCACCCATATCGAGGAGCACCTTTGTTTCTTCATCGGTGATTGTGCCGTCGGATTTCGGGCCGATATTAATCAGAAGATTTCCGTTTTTGGAAACGATATCGACAAGGTCGCAGATAACCTGACGTGATGATTTATACTCGTTATCCGCTCTGTACCCCCACGAGCATTTGCCTATTGCGGTATCGGTCTGCCAATAGACGGGAGAGATACCCGTAAGTGCACCGCGCTCAACATCAAAGGTTGCTACAGTAGGCGGAAAAGCCTCGTGTTTATAATTGATTGTGACCTCTTTACCCCACTCATCGGCACGGTTATAGTAGTAAGCCGCAAGCTTTTTGAGATAGGGCTTGAAAGAATGGTTATGAATCCACCAATCGAAATACAGTACAGACGGCTGATATCTGTCAACAAGTTCACAGGTACGCACAAGCCAGTCTTCAAGCCATTCCTTACTTGCACCGACCGAATAAGTATCGGCGGTTGTGATATGTATTATTTCGGGGTCAAGCTCTTCACAGTAAACGGCAGGGCCGTAGAAATCGGCATAAGCTTCGTCGTTCACGTCGCTGTCGTAAAGTCTGCCCGGATTCATAAAGAAATAGTGCTCGGCACGGTGAGATGAAGCACAGAGTGTAAGACCCTGCTTCTCGCATTCATTCTTTATTTCACCGACTACGTCACGGCACGGACCCATTTTAGTGGAATTCCAGCGGTTGAACTCAGTGTCATACATTGCAAAGCCGTCGTGATGCTCCGCAACGGGCATAACATACTTAACGCCTGCTTTTTTAAAAAGCGAAACCCATTCTGCGGCATCAAAATTTTCGCCCTTAAACATCGGAATAAAATCTTTATATCCGAAAACACTCTGGTTGCCGTACGTTTTTCTGTGGTACTCAAATTCAGGTGCAGTACGCTCATACATACCGCGTGAATACCACTCATTAGAATAGGCAGGCACACTGTAAATGCCCCAGTGAATAAACACACCTATCTTATCGTGCATATACCATTCAGGCACCTTGTGATGAGCAAGTGAAGCCCAATCTGCCTTATATCTGCCGTTTTCGTTTACATTATCAATTAAACTGAGATATTCTGCAGTAGTCATAAATCCTATACTCCCTTATCTGTCAGCTTTGTTTTACAATAGCATAATAACGTCACAAAATCAACAAAATACTCTTAATCTGCCGTCTTGACTTCAAAACATATGCAGTTATATAATTACCTAAGAAAAGTATTACAGAGGATTTTTATGGACAATAAGTATATTATTCTAAGCGACATATCATACGGCAGCCACGAAAGACAAAAGCTTGATATATTTATACCCGAAAAGACAAAATCCGACTCGGGTATTATACTGTTTATTCACGGCGGAGGCTGGAGTCAGGGTGACAAATCCGCTCACCACGCTGACTGCAGACATTTCTGCGAGCTTGGTTACATATGTGCAACGATGAACTACCGATTTGTATCGGAAGCGATAAGCATTTATGATGAGCTTGACGATATAACATCGGCACTGAAAGCAATAAAAGCAAAGTGTGCAGGGCTTGGTTCTGATATAAAGAAGCTTATATTATCGGGCGGCTCTGCAGGAGGTCACCTCTCGCTGATGTATGCTTACACAAGAAAAGACGAAGTGCCTGTTGCCCCCGTTGCGGCTTGTGTATACTGTCCACCCGTAAGCTTTACCTCAGCCGATTTTTTACAAGGCATTTCGGCAGAGTTAGATGAATGGAAATACGGATTGCTTTCAGACTGTTGCGGATTTAAAATAACGAAAACAACTTTTTTGGACAAAGCTGAGCAGGAAGCACTCAGTAAAATTTCACCCGAAGAATACGTTTCGGCAGACTGTGTGCCGACGGCTGTTTTTCACGGCAGACACGACGACCTTGTACCGATTGAACACACACATAAATTTATCGGTTTATTAACAGAACTCAGAGTTAGAAACGATTTGCTTATTTTTGAAAACTCAGGTCATTTGCTTGACAAAGACCCCGAAACTACCAAGCAGGCAAAAGAAACAATAAAAGAATACTGCGAAACGTATTTATAATCGGTTGTAATTACAGCAAAGCAATGGTATAATAATTCCGATTTCACAAAAAGAGGTAGATATAATGTTTATGCAAAATATTCAGTCTTTATTAACAATATTTGAAAAATTGCCGTTTTTCCTTGTTGCAGGTGTTATGTGTCTGAGCTCATTTACACCGCCCGAGGTTGAAGAGCCGCAGGTATTAAACGAAAACACGGGTAACTACTTCCTGCCCGATTACGGCAGCACACGCATTTCCTCGCACAGAAGCGGTAAGAGTGCTGCACCCGAAAACACACTGATGGCTATTAAGTCAAATCTCAAATACGCTGACAGCGACTCTGCAATAATTGAGATGGACGTACAGCTTACAAAAGACGGGAAGATTGTACTCTATCACAGCCTTTCACTCGATGAGAGAAGTGACAGCGCAGAATATTTCGGCAAAGAAAACACAACCGTTTTCTCAAAAACATACGAAGAGCTTCGCAACCTGAATATGGGTGAAAGCTTCAAATCAGGCGACAGTTACCCTTACAGAGGCTTACGCGGTGATGATATTCCCGACGATATCAGAATAACATTACTTGAAGACGTATTTGAATGCGTTGAGACACAAGTACCTAACACGTACAGATATATTATTGAAGTCAAATACCCTACACCGTGGGCACCGAAGATTGTAGACGGTATTTATGAGCTTATGCAGGAATACGATATGGCTGACCGAGTAATTGTTGCAAGCTTCTGGCCTGACGTTTCAATGTATATTGATGCCAAGTACGCAGGCAAGATAAACAGGTCGGCTAACCCGTTTGAGATAGTTGACCTTTACAGCAGCTATCTGAGAGACGAAGAGCTTGACAAGGACGCAATCAAATACACCGCTCTGCAGATGCCTTATTACTGGGACGATGGCAAACTGCTCGTCGCTAACCTCGGCAAGGCAAGCTTTATTGACTATGCACACAAGTACGGAATTTCGATGCAGTACTGGACAGTAAACAGTACAGATGATGCAAAGGCATTGGCTGCAGCAGGTGCTGATCTGCTGATGACCGACTACCCAGACAGAATACGTGATGCACTATACACAGAGGTAATTTATGAGCAGGTTTCTTGACATTTTGCAAAAATCATAAGATAAAATGATAAAATCGACACCCGACAGATAAATCTGTCGGGTGTTGTTTTTCATCTTATGCCGTAGTTTTCGATGATATAGTCCATATCCTTATCGCCTCTGCCCGAGAGGTTGATAAGAACTGAGCCGTGCTCCATACGCTGTGCGAGCTTCATACCGTATGCGACTGCGTGTGAGCTTTCGATTGCAGGGATGATACCCTCCATACGGGAGAGCTTGAAGAAGGCGTCGATTGTTTCTACGTCGTCGATAACGTCGTACTTGACTCTGCCGATTTCCTGGAGGAATGCGTGCTCGGGACCTGATGAAGGATAGTCGAGACCGCTTGCGACAGAATAAACGGGAGCAGGCTCACCGTTTTCGTCCTTGAGCATAATGCTGTTAAAGCCGTGCATAATACCCTCTGTGCCGTACTTAAGGCTTGCCGCGTGATCACCAAGCTTGGGACCCTTACCGAGAGGATCGATACCGTAGATATCGACAGGGTCATTGAGGAAGCCTGCAAAGAGACCTGCCGCATTTGAACCGCCGCCTACACAGGCAACGATTGCATCGGGCAGATGACCTGTCATATCGACAAACTGCTCTCTTGCTTCGATACCTACAACGCTCTGGAAGTCACGTACCATCATCGGGAACGGATGAGGACCGAGAACTGAGCCGATGCAATAGATAGCATCGTTATATTCCTTACTGTATGCCTCAAAAGCTGCGTCAACAGCCTCCTTGAGAGTCTTGAGGCCGTGAGTAACCTCGACAACGTTTGCACCGAGAATCCTCATACGTGCAACGTTGGCAGCCTGCTTCTTGATATCGACAGAGCCCATATAAATATCGCACTCGAGACCGAAATAAGCTGCAGCGGTAGCAAGAGCAACACCGTGCTGACCTGCACCTGTTTCGGCAATAACCTTCTTCTTGCCCATATACTTTGCAAGAAGTGCCTCACCCATACAGTGGTTGAGCTTGTGGGCACCTGAATGGTTGAGATCTTCACGCTTTGCATAAAGCTGGACCTTACCGCCGAGTGCATCGGAAAGACGCTCGAGGTGAGTTACGGGAGTAGGTCTGCCCTGGAACTCCTTACGGATTCTGCGAAGCTCGGCAATAAACTTGCGTGACTGGCAGATTGAATAATATGCTTCGGTTATTTCAGCCATGGCGGCCTTGAGCTTATCGTCAATATAAACTCCGCCGTATTTACCGAAGTAGCCGTCCTTATCGGGATAGTTGTTGAAATAGGTTTCAAAATCGATGCCGTTGAGTATCATAATAACGCCTCCGTAAAACTGCTGTCAAAAAACAAAAAGCCCTTGACAGAAATAGATTGTTTCTGCCAAGGACGAATAAACTTATTATCCGCGGTGCCACCTTGATTTACACAAAAAGTGTACGCTTTGCAGGGTACTGACATACCCCCGACAGCTAACGCGTGCCGATACGTTGCAGAATACTCTGTGTAAAAATACACATTTGACTGCCCCCTCCGCGGTCCATTTGACGAACTGTTTCTTACCCGATTTTCAGCTTACGCGGGCTCTCTGTAAAGGCATTTTTCGCCGTTATCTCCGCATCAACGGTTTGATAAATATTAAATTAGGTGTATTATATCACCGCTGAAAAAAGATGTCAAGCACTAATTTCAGGCAAGAAGCATACCTAAAATAACCGAGAAAAGTGACGAAAGGTCAAAGAAAGTAACCGGCTTTTCGAACACGCTGTCGTCAACATCGGATGTGATTGACTCGGCTTTTACGGGAAGCAGGTCATTTGAGCTGAGCTCTGCACTGTCGTCGATAAGGTCATAAAGAACGATATCAAAGGCAATAAGCTTACCTTCACTATCATAGTAGAAGGTTGCATTTGAGTCGAGCATTCTGAGCACGTTTCTGCCCTGCTGACCGAAAGTTAAAAGATACTCGCGGATCTCTTCGTCGCTCATAGTTGCAAAATCAGAACCCTCGGGAATTTCAATAACACCGTTTTCTACAGCCATATCAAGAGTTTTTCTGATATCGGGCACAAACTCTTCCACATAAACCTCACCGTATTTATCGGTCACCTTATCGCCTGCAGTTTTAAGCTTAAGACATTCGAGAATCTGCAGTGTGAAGCCGCCGAAGGCCTCGGTAAAATCACCCGTGAGAGCCGAGAAATCGATACTGCCGCCGAGCATATCACTTACGCAAAAGCTGACAAAGGGAAGGTAAGCATAAATCTCACCGTCGACCATAAGAAGCTTTACGTTGAAAAACCAGAGCTTTGCTGTTGCGGCAACCTTAAGCTGAGTTGAACTGTCTTCAGACTCGAAAGACTTTATGTACAGTTTCAGATCCTGAAAAGGAATTGAGTAGCTGTTAAGAGCATCATTATCAAACTCGATACAAATTGATTTGGAATTTATTACATCATCAATAAATCCCTGAGTTTTGGTGTCTGACGCATAGGCGGTAACAAAAAGCGATGAAAGACAAAGAACTACGGCTAAAACAATGCTTATAGATTTTTTCATATATATCATCCTCCTTGAAATCATCATACAACAGATAAGTTAAAACAAAGTAAATTACCGACAAGCGGATACTTCAAAGAAAACAACACCGTTTGCGGCAAGCGAAGTATCAAGCACTGCCCTGCCGTCGACTACGTCAGCGGTATAGGTTACAGGTGTAAGCTGAGCACACTGCTCGTACTTTTCTGCAAGCTCGCTGAAATAAAGCTCGCGTGCGGCAGTGTCTTTGAGAGTAACGGTTGACTCAATCTGCGGGTCATCGGGAGACCAGCCGAAGCACTCATCACCGATGCCGTAAGTCACTCTGTCCTCACGCCATTCATCAAAATAGTTGCAATCATCATCAACTGTATAAACGGTAACGCTTACCTTATCGGAACTGAATGCGGAGACATCAACGTCAAAGCTGAGGTCAGCTGTTTTGTCATATTCTGTATCATTCTTAAAATTATAAGCCATAATGCGGAGCGTTTCGCCGTCGTAAGCTGAAAAAGCCTCGACCTCCGCACCGTAGATAACGCCCTTCTTTACCGGCTCAACAGCAACACGCTTACTGCCCGCAAAGGTTGAAAGCCGGCTTGCAACGTGGTAGCTGACAGTGGGATAACCGTCATAAAGACCGCCCGAGAGATAGCCCCAGGATGAGAAATAGTCGCCGCCCTGATCGACAAGCTGTTTGTTGAGCCTTGCATCGTATGCAGCCTGATAAGTATCACCGACTGTACGGGAAAGGAGCTGAATATCGTCAGCACCGCTTGTATTGCCTACAAGGAGTCTGCCCTCATCAACACCGAAGATAAGGTCCTTAAGACCTGCTTCGTCAGCATACTTCTGAAGCTGAGCTATTGTTTCGGGCAGAGTGTAACCTGAAGTATATTCACCGGGGCAATAATCGTAAAATGAAGCGGAAAGAAAACAGATGCGTGTGCCTTTTTCTCCTGTTTTACAGTTAGTGCCGCTCGCACAGTGCTCAATGAAAATCTTTTCATCCCACAAGCCTTCGGTTACAACCATTGCGTGTGCACCGACAAACACATCTTCACCGATCTCTTTCTGAAGTGCATCAACGGTATAATCGTAAAGCTTACAGTAAGCCTCTGCAGTCTTATCAGGGTCACCGTCAGGTGACATAAACCACTGCGAGTTTTCATACTCGGTCATAACACCGAAACGCCAGGTAAGCACTTCTTCTGCACCGAATTCGTCGACAAGTGCTTTTGCCATAGCAGCCATATAGTTGTAGTAAACGTCATAATCATCGGGCGGATAGAGGTTTGTACCGAAATCTGCACCCTGGATTGAATTCTGAGAATACTTGAGAGGTACACTGCCAAGCTTGAGATGAGGCTTTGCACCGAGAGTGAGAATTCCCTTACAGTTTTCGATAAGCGGTGAAAAATCGTAATCATCGAGAACATCGTAATTTGTCGGGTCGACAAAAAGGTCACGCTGAGCGTTACCGCCCGTACACTGCATAAGCTGTATGTACTCGACAAACTCCATTATATTATATTTTTCGTTGAGCCTCGGATTTGTAAAAAGATCAGTGCCCTGCATATCCCATATATTAACATTGCTGAGCGTATTGGGCACAACATCGCCAAGCTGTGATGTTTCGACGGTAAACGAATAATCGTTAACAGACTCACCGAGTGAGCCGATTATACCCGGCAACGCAAGGATAAGCGAAAGAAGGTATGAAAAGAAATACTTGATTGCACTCATAGTTTAAAACTCCTGTCAGGTTTTGTTTAATTAATTTTAACACAGTTATTGTCTTTTGTCGAGAGAGGTTCAATATATATATTGAAATTACTTGTAGAATAAATTATAATATAGTTGGTTTATTATATCTGAAAGCGAGGTAATAAATATGAAAAAAAGAATATTCGCTTGTTTAATTGCATTTATTATAATAATTTCGACCTTTCCGCTCACCGCTTTTGCGGCTGAGCCAAATCTGGTTTACCTTGACATAGGCAAAGGTACAATCTCAATTTCCGCAGGTACCATATTTGCTTATTCTCCCGACGGAACAAGAATAAGAAATTACGACTCCACTGCTACTTACGTTGTTACCGGTACCTCTAACAATACAAATATCATTGTAAACGGCGGTGCGGTAACACTAATACTTGACAACTGCAACATTGACCTGAGCGGTATTGATGATGCATGTGCTTTAATACTTAAAAACAACTCAAATTTAAGCCTCGGCGTTATGTCCGACTCTACAATAAAGAGCGGTAAAAACCGCGCAGGAATCCAGGTCACGACTAATGCTACGCTTAATATTATTGAGCCTGCGGCAGGTACAGGCGGTACACTCAACGTTTATGGTGGAGATGAAGCTGCCGCCATCGGTGCAAACAAAGACAAGCATTCGGGAAATATCAACATTAACTACGGCACCGTTAATTTATATGGCGGAAGTAATTCTTCAGCACTCGGCAGAAGTAACGGCAACAGTATCAGCAATTCCATATCGATAAGCGGTGAAAACACCAATGTCAATGCAGAAGGCAAACTCACTGCTGTTGAAACCGCAAGTTTGACTGTAAGCTCGGGTGCAACACTCAACTGCCAAAGCAATGCAAACAGCCACGCAATATCGGCTGATAATACAACTGTTAAAAATGCAACCGTCAATGCGACAGCACCGGGTAAAGGGGCTGCGATTTACGGTGATCGTATTATGATAAAAGATTCAACATTAAACGCCGAATCTGCAGGCGGTACTGCTATAGGAAAACGCGGCAGCACTTATTCAGAAACATACACCACATTCATAAACAGCACTGTCACTGTAAAATCGCCCGATTCAGCTTACGTATTCGAAGGTTATTCGGTAACAATTACGAACTCTGAAATTTTCTTGCTCGGCGGAAATTTGAAATCCAAACCTACCGATGCTTTTGTTTATATCGATAAAGTATGTACATACACGCCTACAAAGCCATTGACAATAGAATACACAGTACCTGACGGACATACTCTGATCGTACCAGAAGGCACGGTTATTGAAGTCGGCGAAGGCGGTAAGCTTCACGAAGGAAACGGTACACTCATTATCGAAGGCAAGCTTTACTATCCAGGCACAGTTGACGGTACGGAAAACGGCGAAGCGATACTTGATAATTTTGCTTTGATTGAAGACGGTAATATCACCTGGTTCAGCACTTTCGCCAATGCTTCCAATGCGTTAAATTCATCAAATGCCGAATCACTAATACTTAAATTATTTGCCGATGCAGATACAACAAAATGCCCGCTTTCAAGGTCAAAATTCACATTAGATCTCAACGGATACAACATTTATCTTTCTAATTTTATTGTTTCAGAAAATCAAGAGATATCATTTATCAACACTACAGATACACAATCTCAGATATCCAACGGTTCCTTTTATAATATGTATGATTTTATAAACAAAGGTAAATTAAAATTTGAAGGATATATGACTATAAATTTCAACATAAGCAATGACGGCGGTATTCTCACTTTAAAAGGCATTTCCGGCAAAAAAATGGTAAGAACATACTACGGCAGAATACAAAATATTAACGGCGGCACACTAAACCTTGACTGTGCTCATGTCTTTGGAGACGGTGCTATCACCAACAATGAAGGCTGTGTTCTCAATCTTACAAACGGAGCATCATTCTATTCTGAAGTGCCTTTTTACCCTGCTTTGACAAACTACGGAACTGTCAACGGCGATAATTTCAAAGCAAGCGGCTATCAGGGCGCAATTGATAATAGCGGAACTCTTAACCTCAAAAACGGTACTATCAGTACTCAGTACAGTTATCCTCTCGGCACAAGCGGCAACGTATATATAGAAAACTGCACTATTTCTGCAGGATCTTACGGCGGTGCCGGCGGCATAAGCGGCAGCGGAACACTTACAATAAAGGATTCTAAAATCTCTTTAAGCACTAGCGATTACACCGTTGGCATAGGTTTCAAAGGCAACCTTACCGTAGATAACTGCAGCATAAGTGCAGGCAACGGAATTATATTGACAGAGGGTACAGCAACTGTCACAAATTCTTCAGTATACGGTACATACTTTCAATACGGTAGTGCTGTTTCAATTTTCATATCAGCTTCTATGACAATTGATAAATGTAATTTGTACGGCACCGAAGGACTTGTCAACGGCGGCACAGTCACCGTAAGCAATTCAACTATAAAAAGCACAAACAATTGGATAGGAAATGAAAAAGCGATAAGCAACAGCGGTACTCTGTATTGTAATAATTCAACAGTAAAAAGCTCGTTCACCGCATACGAAGGAAGCAACGGTACGGCGGAATTCAAAGGCTGCAGTATTGAAGGCTTTGATTTTTCCTGGGACTATGACCCGATAGACTTATACGGCAACGAAGCAACGTTCTATATGAGCGGAGGCACAGTCAGGCTTTACGATACTACCCTGCCAGGCGGATTTTACGTTGTAACGGATAAAGCAAGCGAAACACAGTACACTGTAAAAGATCTTATAGCCGATAATCACACGCTTTACCAAACCGATGACAACTCAGTTGCGGTGCTTGACGAAAACACTACCATGCTTGACGGCGCTTACTACATAAAAGCTGACGAAATTAAGCTGCCCGATTTCGGTGCAAGCATTGCCGACCTTAACGAGGGTAACGTCACTTCCGATAACCTTGAGGTAATCAATTCAGAGCTTACTTTGGCAAACGAATACAACGCCGAAGATTACGGTGAAGAAATCGCGGCAAAAATCACACAGACAAAAGAAAAATGCAACGCTTTGCTTGAGGTTATCAATTCGGTAAAAGAAAAACACGAAACCATAACCAACAGCGCAAAAAAAATAATTGCCAGTGAAACAGCAACCGATACTATTGCTGAAATTGAAGCAATTATTGCCAAAGCAGATGCACTGCTTGGCAGCAACAATCTTACACAAAGCGAAAGAGCCGATATTGAAGCAGCAAAGGCACAGCTGGAAGATACAGCCGCTGACCTTGCCGAAAGAAAATCGGCAATTGAAACAGCTCTTGAAAAGGCAGAGAAAATCGCAAACAGCAAGCCTACAACAGCCGACGAAGAAGAGATAAACGGGCTGATTACTGAAATTGAAGCTCTGCTTTCGCTTAATCTGACAGATGAAGAAAACGAAAATCTCAGCTCAGCAAAGGCACAGCTGGAAGATACAGCAGCTGACCTTACCGAAAGAAAATCGGAAATTGAAACAGCTCTTGAAAAGTCGAAGAAAATCGCAAACAACAAGCCTACAACAGCCGACGAAGAAGAGATAAACGGGCTGATTACTGAAATTGAAGCTCTGCTTTCGCTTAATCTGACAGATGAAGAAAACGAAAAGCTCAGCTCGGCAAAGGCACAGCTGGAAGAAATAACTGCTGACCTTGCCGAAAGAAAATCGGAAATTGAAACAGCTCTTGAAAAGTCGAAGAAAATCGCAAACAGCAAGCCTACAACAGCCGACGAAGCAGAGATAAACGGGCTGATTGCCGAAATTGAAGCTCTGCTTTCGCTTAATCTGACAGATGAAGAAAACGAAAAGCTCAGCTCGGCCAAGGCACAGCTGGAAGATACAGCCGCTGACCTTGCCGAAAGAAAATCGGCAATTGAAACAGCTCTTGAAAAGTCGGAGAAAATTGCAAACGGCAAGCCTACAACAGCCGACGAAGAAGAGATAAACGGGCTGATTGCTGAAATTGAAGCTCTGCTTTCACTTGAGTTGACCGACGAACAGCAAACAGCTCTTAAATTCGCAAAGGATATCGCTTCAACCGTGCTTGAAAAATTCGAAGAAGAACGCAACAAGCTTGCTGAACTCAAAATTGAATTTAACAATATAAAACGAGAACGAGTTAATATATTCGATAAAAAATACCTCGAAGATCTTTCGGAAAGAATCGTATTATTAATAAGCGAAGGTACATTGGGCACAACTGACCTCGAAGAAGCACAAAGCCTCGAAAACGAAGTCCAAAACTTAATCAAACTTGTTCAAACGCCATTATTCTATGGAATTATACGCATTTTCTGGACATTTGTGTCAATTATTAAGGCAATAATTCTTTAATTTACTTTACTTTTACATTGAAATGTGTATAATGTTTTATTGCATATTTTTTGATGGAGGAAAAATCCAATGAATCTGAAAAAGAAAAGTGTTAAGTTTTTATCAATTTTTCTGGTATTACTTTCACTGATAGGCATGTCTCCACTGAACGCTTTTGCTGCTGACACAGACAGCGAATCTACAGGTCACGCACTTGTAATTACAAGTGACAGCCTTTCGGTAAAAATCCGCAAGACCGTTCAGCTTCACGCTTCGGTCACCAACGTTGATACGATGCCTGAAATTACATGGAGCTCACTCAACCCCGACATTGCAACCGTTGACGAAAACGGTGTTGTCAAAGGTGTAGCTATCGGTAAGGCTGTTATCACAGCATCCGTTACTGTTGACGGTGAGACAATTAACGGCGAGTTTGCAATCAATGTTGTTGACAAGGGTAATTTTATTCAGGACTTCCTTACAAAGCGTCAGGTGCTCAGCTATCAGTACAGCTACATTGACGATTACTACTACACAAACGACAAGGAAGCATGGCAGTACAACTTCGGTTTCGGCAAGATTTACGATTTTGTATCCCCCTACATTCTTCTTGAATACGACTACGTACGTGTTTTCTTTGCATACGAAGGCAAAGACTGGATGATCCAGATGTGGAAGGGTCAGTACGGTATGATCTTCTACGGCGGTGAAATCGGCGTTTACAACAGACCTCTATCAGACAAAGAGCTTCACGAGTGGTCAATGTATAACTGCCCTGCTGAAGAAGACTGGCTCGGCATGGAAATGACACTCTATCATCAGGATATTCAGGGCAACTACATCCGCGAATTCACACGTGAGTATGACAAATACTGGTGGTGCACAGGCTTCAAAAACGGTCACCTCAGACAGGAAGAGCCTGCTGACGAGCTCAGACTTGAGGCAAGAATCACTTTCAAGGATGAAGAGATGAGAGACCTCTTTACTGCAGGTCTTGCAGAATGCGGCTTCGGTGAATCCGAAACAAAGGCAGGTCTCGGTCTTGATCAGTTCTACAAAGACGGTAACGACGTTTACCTCATCTGGCAGAACATCTCCGATGCTGAGAGCACAATGGCAATCAAAGTAGGTGTAGGTTTCATTTCCTCTATCATCGCACTGCCGATTATGCCTCTCATTCTCCCCTATGCCGGTTTCTTTATCTTCCTTGTTATGCTTGCATCAAGCATTGTATAAGATGATATAAAAAAAACTGCTTACACCGTTTGCGATGTAAGCAGTTTTTTCTTTTGTGAATGTTCAGTTAACACCGTAGAAATCAAGGAGAGCAGGATTTATAACGGTATCCGTCTGGTCAAAGCAGCTGCTGTGACCGCCGCCGATAACCATAAGCTCCTGTGCACCTTCGATAGAGCGTGTAATCTTTCTGGAGTGCCAACGCTGAATCATATCGTGCTCACCGTATATATTCAGGACAGGCACTTTGATTGCAGAGATATCTTCAAACGTAAGACTCGGCTGACCGACCATCATACCCTTGATATCACGTCTGCGTGCATACTCAGGGTCATCGTAAAGCCATGACTCGATACAAAGAATTATGTACTGATATGTAATCTGAATCTGGTCAAACGTGTTTGTACCCCACGTATTGATATTAGAGCCCATAATTGCGAGTGATTCAACCATCTCCTGATGAGCGAGAGTAAACACCACGCCGAGATTACCGCCGTCACTGAAGCCGAAAATACGCGTTTTTTCGATATTCAGGTAATCAAGCAAATTCACAAGGTCTTCTGCCATTGCATCAAAGGTCATACCGCCCTCGACCCAATCGGAATTACCCGTAGCTCTGGGTGAAACACAGATAACCTTGAAATGCTTTGCCATTTCGGGAAGAATACTGCCGTCGAAGCTATGCATATCGCCGCCATTGGGAGGCAGGAGCAGAAGAGGCTCGGCATCAAGGTTGCCGTAAATGCCGTACTCGATATTGACACCGTTGAGGTTGACAACCTCATAGACTTTAAGCTCGGGTGCAGGTGATTCTGCACTGCAGACCGCAACACTGCCAAAAGCGAGCACCAATACCATAACAACGGAAATGACAGATATTAATTTTTTCATACTATCACCTTTTATTAAATATTCTGTACTATTAATTATACATCAAATTAACCTTCAGGACAACCAAAAAACAGTTTTAAAAAATTTTTTAATTTTTTTCAAAAAAGTATTGCATATTATAATTAAATGTGTTAATATATCTATCGTTGTCCGGGTGTGGCGCAGTTGGTAGCGCGCTTGACTGGGGGTCAAGAGGCCGTGAGTTCAAGTCTCGCCACTCGGACCAGTAAAAAAGCAGTTTCGACTTTTGTCGGGACTGCTTTTGTTTTTTGTTCCATAATAACACAAAGAAAAGACCTCAGATTGATGAATCTGAGGTCTTTTAAAATTATTCAACTGCTTCGGTGGGGATAATTACCGGCTCGGTAGTGGGCGGGTCAGTGACGACGGGGTCTGTAGGCTGCTCGCCGGGTTGAGTGACGGGATTATCTTCAACGGGTTCATCGGGAGCTTCGGTATAACCCGGATTATATGGGAAATCCGGTACATCGGGAGTGGTAACACCCTCGGGTGCAGCACCCCAGACAATAACGGTTACGTTTGTGCCCTTGGGATAAGAATTGCCTACAACGAGATTAACAGCCTGGACTGTGCCCTCGGTATGTGAGCCGTCGTTTTCGGCTTCTTCTTTTTTAACGGTAAACTTACGCTCGGCAAGAAGCTTGCTTGCATCCTCAAAATCCATACCGATTACAGGCGGAAGTTCAAAATGCTCGACACCCTTTGAAACGGTAAGAACAATCTTGCTGCCTGCATTTACCTGTGTATCTGCCTTTATGCTCTGCTCGATAATATAGCCCTTAGAAACCGTATCACTGTAAACTTCGACAGACTCAAAGGTAAAATTATTAGTCCAGTACGCATTGGAGCTGACCTCGGCATAATTTCGGTTGACAAAATTCGGGACAGAAACCATTTCCTGACGGGTAGTGACCTCTTTTTCAGGCTCACCGACAGAAAAGCCCATCTTATCACCTGCCGCAAGCACAACGATAAGGAAAACAGCGAGGCCCGCAATCGCACTGATAAGAGCGGTACGAAGAACAAGAACTTTATTATCCAATATTATATTACTTTTTCCCGGGACTTTGCTGCCTGCTTTATCAGGCTTAGCGACAGCCGGTCTGCCCTCAGGCTTTTTATCGGTTGCAGGTGCAGCAGGAGCATCAAACTCTGTTCCTGATGCAACAGCAGCCACGGGAGAAGCTGAAAGGTCGGCACGCAGCTGTTCAACAGAACGTGTACGCTCTTCAGGCATTATCTGCAAAGCATTGATAAGACCGTTTATTACATAAGCGGGAAGCTGCTCGGCAAATCTGCCGGGAACCATAAGCTTATCGTTTGTGAGTCTTTCGGTAGCTTCAATAGGGTCACTGCCGATAAGTGCACGGTAAAGGGTTGCGGCAAAAGCATAGATATCTGTACCGGGACCTTGTTTACCCTCATAGCCATACTGCTCAATTGCGGCATAGCCCGGGAAGAGCTGAGCCGAAAGGTCGCTCTTGGCAGTACGTGCCTGCCAGATACTGAAGCCGCCTATACGCATTTTACCGTCCTGACCGATATGGAGAGTAAGCGGAGAAATACCGCGGTGAATTATACCTGCTGTATGAAGCATACCGAGAGTAGAGAGAACGGGCATAAACAGTGCTCTTGCTCTCTCCCACGTAATATAGCCTGTTTTAAGACGAAGAAGATAATCGCGCAGAGTAATGCTCTTTACATATTCGCAGATTGCATACGCTGTGGAATTCTCTTCAAAAACATCAAACACATTGACAAGAGCGGAAAGACCGCTCATACGGGTGAGCTTACGCCAGAGCTCGACAAAATCTGCCATACACTCTCTGTAAGAAAGCTCACAGCCTGACATAACGGTAACTTCTTTTTCACCGACACGTCTTGTAGCAAGAGTATCCGGCAAAAACTCACGTATTGTAACAGGCTTTTTCTCGTTAATATCCCACGCAATGTAGGTTGCACCGTCGCCGTTATACTCGAGAAGTTTACCTATAAGGTAGCGGTTTGCAACAACCGTTCTTACGGCAAGATACGGAGACATCTGCATAGTATCGGCATGGAAACCGCAATGAGGACACTGCTGGACTTCGCCGATTTCTTTCATACAGCCCATACAAAGATGTTCACTGTTAATCATAGAATTGCCACACGACACCCGGACGTGAATCTTAACCAAGCAAGAAAAACGCCGTGCATCTTCCTTTCTTACAGATATTGAATGAAAAGCACAAACACTTTTCATCATAAAGCTACTGCTATTGTATCATTTTAATTGAATTTAGTCAAATACATAACAGTTACAAATAGTTACAGATTTAAAAGCAAAACTCCTCCGACAGCATGCAGCACATCGGAGGAGTTAATATTAAACTTCCATAATTACAGGAACTATCATCGGGCTTCTTCTTGTTTTCTCAAAGACAAAACGCGAAATATCATCCCTTACTCTTGTCTTTGCGGCAAGAATATCCGACGGATTTCTGCCGAGGCGTTCGTCAAGCGTATTGTAAGCAAGACGCTTCGCCTGCTCGATAAGCTCTTCAGACTCCTTGACATAAACAAAACCTCTTGTTATGACTTCAGGACCCGAAACTATATAGCCGGTATCGGCTTCAACGCAGGCTGTGATAATAATTATACCGTCCTGCGAAAGATGCTTACGGTCACGAAGAACGATACTGCCGACATCGCCGACACCCGAGCCGTCAACATACACCTTACCTGCAGGGACACTGCCTGCAACACGGACAGAATCATCACTCATCTCGACAAGCAGACCGTTATCGGCAACGATAATATTCTTACGGTCAATGCCCATTGACTCTGCAAGGATTCTGTGCTTCTGAAGATGCTTCTGCTCGCCGTGTACGGGAATAAAATACTTGGGCTTAACAAGGCTCATAATCATTTTGAGTTCTTCCTGACAGGCGTGACCCGAAACGTGCACATCGTACATCTTTTCGTATATAACCTCAGCACCGAGCTTCATAAGCTCGTTTACAACCTTACCGACTGTTTTTTCGTTACCGGGAATAGGCGTTGCAGAGATAATGATATAATCCATAGGGCCGATCTCAACCTTGCGGTGGTCAGAAAAAGCCATACGGCTGAGTGCAGACATAGGCTCGCCCTGACTGCCGGTTGTGATTATAACAAGCTTATCATCGGGATAACGCTTGATTGTATCAATACTGACAATAAGACCTTCGGGTACATCGATATAGCCGAGCTCCTTTGCAACGGCAACAACGTTCTCAAGGCTTCTGCCTGAAAGCACAACCTTCCTGCCGAGAGAAGCGGCGCTGTTGATAATCTGCTGAACACGGTGGATATTGGAAGCAAACGTTGCAACGATAATTCTGCGGTTACCTGCACTGTGGAAAAGGCGGTCAAACGACTCGCCTACCTTGCTTTCGCTCTCGGTATATCCGGGTCGCTCAGCATTGGTAGAATCGGACATAAGGCACATAACACCCTCGGTACCGATCTGGGCAAAGCGTGCAAGGTCTATCGGCTCACCGTCGATAGGTGTGGTATCAATTTTGAAGTCACCCATCTGCACAACAGTGCCGCCGTCGCAACGCACGGCAAGAGCAACCGCATCGGGAATTGAGTGATTGACGTGAATAAGCTCAACCTCAAACTCACCGAGTTTTATACGGTCACCAGGCTTGACGACATTCAGCTTTGCGGAAGAAAGCAGATTATGCTCCTTGAGTTTACCCTGTATAAGACCTATTGTAAGTTTTGTGGAATAGATAGGTATATTTACGGATTTGAGAAGATAAGCAAGGCCGCCTATATGATCCTCGTGACCGTGAGTGACAACAATGCCCTTGATTTTGTCGATATTCTTTTCGACATAAGAAAAATCGGGCAGAACAAGATCGACACCCGGAAGATCGGCATCGGGAAAGGCAAGACCGCAATCGACAAGAAACATACTCTCACCGTATTCGTAGAGAGTCATATTCTTACCGACTTCGTTAAGGCCGCCGAGAAAAGCAATACGAATAGGCTTTTTCTCAACCTTCTTGTGCTGTTTTTGCTTCTGACGCTGAGATCTCTGCTGTTTGGCAGGACGCTGTGCTTCAGCTGTATTACGCTTTGGCGGAATACGTGAATAACGTGAAAACTTTGAAGCCTTATTCTGCTTCTTTTTTTCGGTGGCAGGCTTATCGCTGCCTAATTTTTTGTCTGACATAAATTACGGTTATGTGGCTCAAAAGATAATAAAAGCATAAGCCGACGGCAAACGTCAGCCATAAAACTGATTGAATTCTGATTTTGAATAAGCCACAAAATTTCCTTTCTTTAGTTTTATAAAATAATATATGTGCTCCGTCTAACGCCCAAGACGGAAAAATCCAAATTAATACAGATAAATTATAGCCTACCTGTCCTCTATTGTCAAGCAAAGTTCATCCGCAAGCTCACACGCAGAGACACGGTCATTTGCAATTACCTCCATACAGTACATTCCGTTACTGCGGCAAGGTGTAAAAAGCACGTCACCGAGACGTGTACGCGCATAAACACCACGCTCACCGTCTGTTACAAGCTCGCGACATTCAATCAGGTCTGCAAGCTTATCGGCAGGAAGTTTGCAAGAAACGCTTCTGCGCAACGATGCATAATCGGGCAAAACCGATGCGAGCGTAACAAGCCCCTCACCTTTTTCAGCCATAACTGAAAGTATCTGTGCGACAAGAAAGACGCCGTCATTCTGCCACAACTCATTTCCGCCTTTAAAGCTGCGGGCAAGACAAGCTGAATTATTATCTGCAATCTCTTCAAGGCAACGAGGAGCAGTAAAGCCGACCTCAACGTGCTTACCGCTCACAAGTCTGTGTGCACAGCAGATATTCAAAAGATTTTCGTGGGTAAGTATATTGCCGCACTCATCAAGTGCACTGACACAAGAGCCGGAAGTGCTTATACAGAAAGATGGTTTTGATGAAAAACTGCCGCCTGCAAATGCAAAAGCACGGCGTACCGTAGCAGAAAGCTCTGCGTTTTCGCAGCGGATATCAGCACAGATATCCTCAAGGTTTCCGCACACTTCAACAAGTGAAGCCAAATAGGCGGAATCCGAGCTTACATATGCTTTACCGCCTTTTTCTTCGCAAGGCAAATCTGAAGAGGCAAGGTCTGAAATAATCTTTTCATCTTCGGCACTTACAGGCTTACCGTCCGCACCGCAAACGGTGATATAATCACCTCCGGACACATAAAAGCAGGCAGAGAGCGCATAACGCTCTGTAAGAAAAGCAACACGGGATTCATTACAGCAACCGAACATCAAAGCCGTACCGCCTGAATACGCGATACCGTCTGAAAGAAAAGATGACATGAGCGTGGAGCACTCATCCGAGTTATGTGCAACACCGATTTTTCTGCCCATAGCGGCACACACGGCAGACCCGATTCTTTTACCCGTATTTTCATTTAATTTCTGATTCAGAACGCAAAAAGATTTCATATAAAAACTCCTGAAAATTTATGTACAAGCTAATTATGGACATAATCAAATAAAAATATCCGCAGTGTAGTTGTAAGTTAAAGAAAAAAATGATAAAATGCTTATATTAATTAAACGGACGGTAATATATATGAGTAACGAGCTCAAAAAAGTAGAGATTTTTGCAGACGGTGCCTGCTCAGGTAACCCCGGACCCGGCGGCTGGGGCACTATACTGCGCTGTAACGGTGCCGAAAAAGAGCTTTCGGGCGGTGCCGCTGACACAACAAACAACAGAATGGAAATAACGGCAGTGCTTGAAGGTCTGCGTGCACTCAAATACCCCTGCAGTGTTACCGTAACAACCGACTCACAGTACGTATACAACTCTGTTACAAAGGGTTGGGCTGAGGGCTGGAGAAAAAACGGCTGGATAAAAAAAGACAAAAAGCCGGCACTAAATGCCGACCTTTGGGAAGAACTTCTTAACGAAATTGCAAAGCACGAAGTCAATTTCATATGGATAAAAGGACATAACGGACACAGCGAAAACGAGCGTTGCGACACACTCGCTGTCGCACAGTCCGAAAAATATAAAAACCTTAAAGGATAATACAGATCAGTCCGCTGCAGCCTTCATTTATAACCTTTTCTATGGTTTCCTGCAGCTTCATACGAGCGTCAGTCGGCATTCTGCCGAGCTTATTGCGAAGCCCCTCATTAACAAGCTCATTGAGTGACTTACCGAAGATATTTGACTCCCATATTTTAAGCGGGTCTTCTTCAAACTCCTTGAGCAGATAACCGACAAGCTCTTCACTCTGCGATTCGGAGCCTACAATCGGGGCAACCTCGGTTGTGATATCGGCACGCATCATATGCACAGACGGTGCCGAGGCACGCAGACGTATACCGTACTTACCGCCCTGCTTCATAATTTCGGGCTCAGCAAGTGTCAGCTCTTCGGTGGTAGGCATAACGATACCGTAGCCTGTTGCCTCAACCTCGTCAAGGGCATTCTTAAGCCTCATATATTTATTTTTAATTTTATTAAGTTCGAGCAGCTCATCCATAAGAGCCTGCTCGTTTTTTATTTTCGTACCCGTAACTTCACTGAGAATATCAAAAAACAGCGAAGGCTCGGCAACGGCAGATATTACTGCAGAACCGTCTGACAAATCCATAGAAGAGACTCTGGCAGCTGTAATATACTCGCACTCACAGATATCCGACGCAAACTGCGGCACATCACGCACACGCTTAAGACCGACAGCGGCATTTGCTACAGCCGAAGAAACGGCTTTCTTTACGGCATGGTCATCTGAAAGGCTCATCATCCAGCAAGGAAGGTCAACGCCAACCTCTTTGAGCGGAAACTCAAAGAGCACCTGACGCAGAATTTCTTTTATCTGCTCCTCTTTAAGAGTTTTACAGTTGACAGCAAGCACCGGTACGGAATAAGCGGAAATCATATCGAAAACAAGCTGTTTTGTAGCGGCGCTGCCAGGAGAAACACTGTTGACAAGCACCACAAAAGGCTTACCGAGCGCTTTTAGCTCGTCGATAACTCTTTTCTCCGCTTCGATATAATCTGCTCTTTCAATCTCCCCTATTGAGCCGTCGGTTGTGACAACAAGACCTATGGTGGAATGCTCGTCAATAACCTTTTTTGTGCCGAGCTCTGCAGCCATATTGAACGGAATTTCCTTGTCATACCACGGAGTTTTTACCATTCTCGGCTGTTCGTTTTCGATATATCCGAGTGCACCCGGTACAATATAACCGACACAGTCAATCATACGCACCTTAAGACCGATACCGCCGCCGAGTGTTATTTCAACTGCATCCTCGGGAATAAACTTGGGCTCGGTTGTCATAATTGTTCTGCCTGCGGCTGACTGCGGAAGCTCATCCGTAGCACGCTCACGTTTGGCGGAATCGTCTATATTCGGTATAACAAGCTCATCCATAAAGCGTTTGATAAACGTAGATTTGCCCGTTCTTACGGGACCTACAACGCCTATATATATATCGCCCTGAGTTCTGGCGGCAATATCGCTGTAAATGTTTTTATGCTCCATTATATCTTTCCTCCTCATATTATCAGCATTGTTTCTTTTTCAAGAACGTCACCGCTGACATTGTTACGGCGTCGGATTGATTCTTCCGAGGTGTTGTACTTTTTGGCAATATCCCAAAGCTTTTCTCCGCTTTCACCGAAATATACGGTCACCGCATAATGAGAGCCGCTTTTTTCGGTATTCTCAAGCACCTCAGCATTTGTAACAGCCATAAGATTCTCCGTTTCAAACATACAGCCCTTTGCTCTGAGCTGAACCTTTGCATTAAGCGTTTCTCCTTTACCGTTAACGGAAGTACCGCAGGGCTGTACGGTAAAATTGCCGTTAACCTTACTTCTGACATTAGGCAAATCTTTGCTGAAACGATAATCACTCTGACGGCGGGCAAATGCAGGACTGCCTTCAGAATCGTTATAAAGCACACAGAGAGTAAGCGTACCGCTGAGTTCTGTGCCGCCATCTTTATCCGCAGCAACACAGGTAACGCCTTCACACCAGGAATCCATAATTTCACCGACTTCGTTTCCTGTAAAATCAGGCTGAAAATCCACCAGAAAAGCTTCATCCAGCATACCTGCGAATCTGTCTGACCCGATTGGTGCTGAAGTGACATCGAGCTCTTTTTTTACAGAATACACATCCTCAACGCAGGCACAGTCAAGCTGTTTATATGCACACACATCCGCTCTTATAACCACCGCCGCATCGAGGGCGTGCATTTCACCGTTATCGTCAGTTTTAAGCCTTATATCAAGAGACGAGGTATCTGTTTTCACATCGCAGATACACGTATCATCAACACCGTCAAGCTCAATTATCTGACTTATCGGCATTGTATGTTCAACCTTTTTAACGGATGAATCATCGCAGCAAAGCGTTACACAAAGCTGCATTTCACCTTTCACAAGCAGTTTGTTATTTACCGCTTTTACTTCGTTAATAAGGGGCACTGATGACGAACGGACAACACCTTTTACAGCTGAATCAATGCCGCTGAGAGGTACAACCTCACTCATTTCAAACAGCTTTGACACACAGCCCACAGCACTGCAACCGTGAAAAGGAACAAGTTTCTGACGCACTGAGTCACCGCTGACAGACGAAACAAAGCCTTTGCTTTCACAGCACATAACAGAAAACAAAACAGAAACACAACCGTGCACATCGACTCTGCGAGGACTAACGGCACGGCAATTCACATAGCTTACTTTTGCAACTGCTGTAACCTTACAATCTGAACTGAGAGAATTCATTTCAACGTATTTACTCAACGGATAATTCTGCTCATAGCAGGCAAGCTTATCATCCGCACTGACATAAAGAAGCCTGATAACTGCATTTCCTTCTGCCGTAATACGGTTACCCGTAATATTGACGGAGTTTATACCGGGATCAACACTGCAATAAAGCATACTTTTTATATCCGGACAGTAATCAGGTAAGGTCAGGTCACTGTCTACGCCCTGCTCTGATTTTGCTTCACGAACGATTCTGCAGGCACGAAGCTGCTGTTTATCAACATTAAAATCCATTCATTTTACCTCGCCTTCAAAAGTTTTCTATGAAATCTATATTCAAGCCCTGTCCGATTTAGTACAAAAAATAACAGCAGTTTTACATTACTGCAAAACTGCTGTTATAAAACTTATTTGATTTAAGAAAAAATACTGCCGCCCTTAGAGTCGATACCGACAATAAGCGGAAAATCGCAGAACTCAAGCCGTTTGACACTTTCGCAACCGAGGTCTTCAAAAGCAATAACCTCACACGAAGTGATACACTGAGCCGCAAGAGCACCTGCACCGCCTATTGCACAAAGGTAAACAGCTTTGTTGCGTACTATCGCATCAACAACCTCGCTGTTACGGGGACCTTTGCCAATCATTGCGGCAAGTCCGTTATCAAGCAGGAGCGGAGCAAAAGGATCCATACGTGAAGACGTGGTAGGACCGCAGCTGCCTATCGGCAAGCCCGGAGGTGCCGGAGTAGGACCTGCGTAATAGATTGATGCACCGTAAAGTTCGAAGGGTAACTGTTTATTTTCACCCATCATAGAAACTATACGCTTATGAGCTGCATCGCGCGCCGTATAAACAGTACCGCTCAGAAGTACTCTGTCACCGCATTTAAGCTGCGGAGCATACTCCCTGAGCTGTGAAGAAGATAACCTGTACTCAGCCACGGTTACTCCTCCTTACCGAGGTATTTGAGGAGAATTTCATCAATTTCAGCAAGAACATTCTCAGAATTCAGCTCCTCGCCTACCTGTATATCGGAAGCTGAAACAGAGCAAGCCTCTTCGTAAACGTCAAGCTTACGCTCAAGCTCTTCAATACGGGCATCCTTACGCTTATTATCGGCACGGAGCATTTCGATAAGATTCATAAGCTCTTCGATATATGCCATAACATCCTTACGGTTAAAGCCGCCCAATGCCGATTTTTTGAATGACCTTTCTTCACTCATGGTTAGTTTCTCCTCTTATTTTTTGAGAGCAACTGCTGCCTTAGCCTTGGCAACGATATTTTCTGCTGTAAGACCGTAGATTTTAAGCATCTCTACTGCAGGACCTGATGCACCGTATTCATCCTCGACGCCGACACGAAGTACGGGTACGGGACACGCTTCACATACTACGTCTGCAACTGCTGAGCCGAGACCACCGATAACGCTGTGCTCTTCTGCAGTAACGATAACGCCTGTTTCTTTTGCAGCCTTGATAATGATATCCTTATCAATAGGCTTGATTGTAGCCATATTGACAACTCTTGCGCTGATGCCGTCAGCAGCAAGTGTCTCGGCTGCGATAAGAGCCTCGTTTACCATAAGGCCTGTAGCGATGATTGTCACATCTGTACCTGCCTTGAGTTCGCCGCCCTTGCCGATTTCGAACTTATAATCGTCACCGAAAAGTCTGGGAGTTGCGAGTCTGCCGAAACGAAGATAAACGGGACCGTCAATCTCTGCTGCAGCAAGCACTGCAAGTCTTGCCTCAACATCGTCTGCAGGGTTGATAACGATCATACCGGGAATTGTACGCATAAGTGCGATATCCTCACAGCACTGATGGCTTGCACCGTCCTCACCGACAGAGATACCTGCGTGAGTTGCACCGATTTTAACGTTGAGATGTGTATAGCCGATTGAGTTTCTGATCTGCTCGAAGGCTCTGCCTGCGGCAAACATTGCAAATGAGCTTGCGAAAACAGTATAGCCTGTTGTAGCAAGACCTGCTGCAACACCCATCATATTACATTCAGCAATACCTGTATCGAAAAATCTGTCGGGAAATTCCTTTTTGAAAGCAATTGTCTTTGTAGCCTTTGCAAGGTCAGCATCAAGAACAACTACCTTGTCATTTTTCTGACCGAGCTCGACAAGCGCTTTACCGTAAGCGTCGCGAGTTGCTGTCTTAATTACGTCTGCCATAATATTCACCACACAGCACATACGTGCCGTTACCTTTCTTTATAAAGTCAAAAGCATACCGATTACATCTGCTCAAGCTTAGCAAGCTCTTCATCAAGCTCTGCAAGAGCTGCCTCATACTGCTCCTGATTGGGAGCTGTACCGTGCCAGTCACAGTTGTCCTCCATAAAGGAAACGCCCTTGCCCTTAAGTGTCTTGGCAATAATTGCAGTGGGCTTGCCGACAAAGCTCTTTGCTGCATTGAAAGCTGCATCAATCTCGTCAAAATTATCACCGCAGATTTCAATTACGTTCCAGCCGAATGACTTGAACTTTTCGGGAATCGGATAGGGTGAGTTGACGTGAGAAACAGTGCCGTCAATCTGAAGATTGTTGTTATCAACAATAGCTACGAGATTGTCGAGACCCTTGGCTGCAGCATACATTGCTGCCTCCCAGACCTGACCTTCCTGAATTTCACCGTCACCAAGGACAGCGTAAACTCTGAAATCAGCACCGCTGAGCTTTGCACCGAGTGCCATACCGCAGGCTGCGGAAATGCCCTGACCGAGTGAGCCTGTGCTCATATCAACACCGGGTGTAAGTTTCATACTGGGATGACCCTGAAGCATTGAACCGGGCTTACGAAGAGTTTTGATTTCGTCAAACGGGAAAAAGCCCTTGAGTGCAAGAGCTGCATAGAGAGCGGGTGCAGTATGTCCCTTTGAAAGAACAAGTCTGTCACGTCCCTCCCACTTGGGATTCTTGGGGTCAACATTCATCTCTGAAAAATAGAGATATGTCATAATGTCGGCAATAGAAAGTGAGCCGCCGGGATGACCCGACTTAGCGTTATAAACACCCTCAATAATACCGTGTCTGACTTTGTTTGCTTTGATCTTCAACTGCTTTTTAGCTGCTGCGTCCAAAACAGTCACCTCCGAAACATTTATTTTTTAATATATTGTAACCAATAAATTACATACTCTTTGATACCTTTGCCAGAAAATCGGTAAAGTAATCGGGAAGCTCGGCAGAAAGCTCGATATAACGACCATCCTGCGGATGCTCAAAACCGATCAAGCCTGCATGCAGGCACTGACCGCCGAGAGAAACACCGTTTGCAGGACCGTAGACATCGTCACCTGCTACGGGGTGGCCTATATGAGCCATATGAACTCTTATCTGATGAGTTCTGCCCGTTTCAAGTTTTACCCTGACAAAGGAGAATTTTTTATAGGTTTCAAGCACTTCATAGTGCGTAACCGCATTGCGTGAATGAACAGATGTGACACACATCTTTTTACGGTCGTTAGGATTGCGGCCGATAGGAGCATCTATAGTACCGACAGGCTCTTTGAAATTGCCGTGGACAACTGCACGATACTCTCTTGTAAAGCTGTGAGCCTGAATCTGCGAAGCAAGACTCATATGAGCTTCATCGGTTTTTGCCACTATCAGCAGACCGCTTGTATTTTTATCGATTCTGTGGACAATACCGGGGCGTATAACACCGTTAATACCCGAAAGACTGCCCTTACAGTGATGAAGCAGAGCATTGACCAAAGTGCCGTCCGGATTACCGGGTGCGGGATGAACAACCATACCGCGCGGCTTATTTACAACGAGCAGGCTGTCATCCTCATAACGGATATCAAGAGGAATATCCTGCGGCTGAGCCTCAAGCTCACGAAGCTCGGGTGCAAGCACAAGCACCTCATCGCCCTGCACAGCACAGTAGCTCTTTTTTCTGAGTTTACCGTTGACGGTAACACCGCCGTCGTCAAAAACTTTCTGCACAAAATTACGTGAAAGCTCGGGAGCCATAGCACAGATAAGCTTATCAAGCCGCTCACCTTCATCGGCAGACTCAACGGTAAAGCAGAACACACGCTTATTTTCCATCGGTTTCTGACCTGCCTTTTTTGAAATCACGGAAAATATCCCACAGAAGATAACCGATGAGCACAAACTCACCGACTGTTATAAAACAATCTGCAAAATTGAAAACAGGAAAATCAATAAACAACACCTCGATATAATCGACAACAAAGTGACGGAACACTCTGTCGATAAGATTACCGAGACCGCCGCCCATTATCATAACAACGCTTGCAACAAGCACCTTTGACTTGAACTTGCGGGCAATCAGAAGATAAAAACCAACTGCCATTACAAGAGCTGAAAATACTGAAAGCAACACTGTCTTATCTTCGAAAAGGCTGAAAGCGGCACCGGTATTTTCGACATATCTGAACTGAAGAAAATTACCGATAACCGTAACAATCCCGCCACTTACAAGCGAAGAATCAAGCACAGCAAGCTTTATAAGCTGGTCTGCCACAGCAATCAGCACAACAAGAACACAGCATATAACAGGCGACATTTATTTTCCTCCGTTATTTCTTCTTGAAAAATCCTCTGAAGAAGGATTCAGCGTCACTGTCTTCTCCCTCTTCGTCATCATCGTCGATATCATCGACAACCTCATAAACAGTACCGTTCTTGGATACATTGCCTGATTCAATAGAATCAAAGCCCTCTATTGTGAAATCGGCATATTCTTCACCGTCTGAAAGTTCCTCTGCGAAGCTGAAGCCCATTGAAGAATCATCTGATTCCTCTTCATCTTCGTCTTCTTCATCTTCATCAGACTCTTCCTCGTAGAGGTCGTCTTCATCCTCATCGGGCTCTTCCTCATCGAGGTCTTCTTCGTCTTCTTCAGACTCTTCCTCGTAGAGGTCATCTTCGTCTTCGTCGGACTCTTCCTCGTAGAGGTCATCTTCGTCTTCATCAG
>JAZSEX010000008.1:0-32901 GCA_045531935.1 Acutalibacteraceae bacterium
AAAGGAGGATACGTCATCAGTTTACGCATCTGAATTTCAGTATTGTAAAAGGCAGTATAATCCTGCTTTTCGGCAAGCTTTATAACTTCATTTTCAGGTGTGAGAGTCTGGATTACTGCACTGCCTGTATGTGCACCTCTGCCTGCCCTGCCCACAACCTGGGTAAGCAAAGAAAAAGTACGCTCCAATGAACGGAAGTCGTCATTATAAAGCTGCTGATCAACAGAAATAACACCGACAAGCGTTACATTTTCAAAATCAATACCCTTTGCAACCATCTGCGTACCCAGCAGAATATCATATTCACCGTCTGAAAATGCTTTCAGTGCCTTTTCGTGGGAATTTTTGCGCATTGTTGTATCCTGATCCATACGCAGAATTCTCGCATCGGGCAACAGCTGATAAAGCTCATCCTCAACCATCTGGGTACCGAAGCCCGCATAACGTATATCTTTTTTACCGCATTCAGGGCAAACCTGAGTAATCGGCTGCGAATAACCGCAATAATGACACATCAGCCTGTTGTTTGCATGGTGATAAGTAAGTGAAATACTGCAATTAGGGCAACTGACAACAGTTTTACACGATGCACAGGAAGCAAAGGTATTATAACCTCTGCGATTGAGAAGCAATATTGCCTGCTTATTATCTTTCAGAATTGATTTAAGCTCATCGGCAAGCGTTGAACTTATAGCTTTACTGCTGTCAGCACTGAAATCTGAGGCTATATCAACAGTAACAACCTTTGGAAGATTAGCACCTGCATAACGCTTTTTAAGCTCGTTCACTGTATAAATACCGCTCTGTGCACGGGCAAAAGTTTCTACACTCGGTGTTGCTGAACCAAGAACAAGTAAGCCCTTGTTTTCATCACACCTGAATCGTGCAACCTCTTTTGCATTATATCTGGGAGATTGCTCCGATTTATAAGTATGCTCCTGCTCTTCGTCAATAATTATGACACCAAGGTCTTTGACAGGTGCAAAAACTGCCGAACGGGTACCTATAACAACACGGGCTTCACCACGCTTGACACGTTTCCATTCATCCATTCGTTCGCCAAGCGACAAAGCTGAATGAAAAACAGCAACCTCATTACCAAAGTGAGCATAAAATCTGTCAATTACCTGAGGTGTAAGCGAGATTTCGGGCACCATCATAATGGAACCTTTATTGTTATCAAGCATATATCTGATAAGTCTGATATACACCTGGGTTTTGCCGCTGCCTGTAATACCGTAAAGCAGTGAAACAGTTTTATCATTCATACAGTACTGATTAACAAGCGAATCGTAAGCAGACTGCTGTTCATCAGTCAGTACTATCTCACTGTCCGTAATAATATCTTTATCTTTTAACGGACTGCGGTATTTTTCAGTTTCGGTCTGTTCAACTATATTTTTCTTTTCCAGTGTTTTTATTACTGCAACCGTAACGCCTGTAAAATAGCATATTTCTTTAGCACTGGCACCGCCCGTAGAAAGAAGCAGTTCACATACTGCTTTCTGTTTAGGTGAAAGGGATTGCTTGATATGCTCATATTCTTCATCATCTACAGAAAGCCTTACAATTTTCTCGGTGCAATCGCCAACGCTCCGCTGTGCATCAACATTACGCAAAAGCACACCCTTTTTATACATCCGTTCAAGAATCGTGCTATCTGCCTTAAAGCCCTTAGCATCAAGCAGCTTAGATTTTTCAACAAATCTGCAGGTTTTCAGAAGATCAAGGTATAATTCGCGTTCATCACCTGATAAAGTATTAATCTCATCATCTGAAAGCTGTGGATTTGCACCATAGAAATAATTTAATTTAAGGTTGAAACCTGAAGGCAGAATACAGCGAAACGCGTCAAAATACGTACAGAAAGTTCTGTCCTTAAGCCAGAAAATAAGCTTAAATAAATCGCCGTCAATCATCGGCTTTTCATCTTTTATTTCACTTATTTTCTTAAGTTTGCCTTCAGGTCTTGTCTCGTTAATACGCAGTATCACACCCTGACGCTTGGCATTGCCGTTACCGAACGGCACAATTACACGTGCACCAACTGAAACCCTGTCTGCCAGATCGGCAGGCACAGCATAATCGTACAATTTATCAAAGTGGTAGGCGGTATTTTCGAGCGCTACACCAACAGTAATTTCAACAGACATAGAAATCAGATATTACGGATTTCTTCAGGCTCAACAAGTACATAATCACCGTTGAGGAATTCATTAAGAGCAAGGCTTACAGGCTTTTCGATAATTGACTCGCCATCTTCAATAGCCTTATCGGAAATAGAGCGTGCACGCTTAGCTGTAGCAATTACAAGTGAATAGCGGCTTGTACGGTTTTTAAGGACACTGCTGAGATCGGGATTGAATTTCATTTCTGTTTTCTTTGTTTCTGACATTTTAATTAACTCCTTTTAAAGGTTTTTGATTATGTTATATATTTCACAGGCAGCACGGTCAACATCGTCATTAATAACGCGGTAGTCAAACTCATCCTGTCTTGCGATTTCTGTAGGTGCAATTGCAAGACGTTTCGCAATCGCCTCATCATCTTCCGTTTGTCTTCCTCTGAGTCTGTTTTCAAGCTCTTCAAGTGAAGGCGGAAGAATAAAAATACTTACTGCATCAGGAGCTTTCTCCCTGACTTTAGCGGCACCCTGTACTTCAATTTCAAGAAATACAGTTTTCCCCTCATCTTTGCATTTTTCAACAAAAGGCTTGGGAGTGCCGTAATAATTACCGTTAAACTGAGCATATTCAATAAACTGATCCTGAGCAATAAGGCTCTCAAATTCATCGCGTGATGCAAAGAAATACTCAACACCGTTCTGCTCAGCACCTCGCGGTGCACGGGTTGTCATTGAAATTGAGAGAACAAATTCATTATCGTTCTCTTTATCAATTTCAAAAAGTTTTTTAAGAATTGTTCCCTTTCCGCAGCCTGAAGGAGCGGAAATAACAACAAGCTTACCTTTATTATTCTTCATCGTCACTGTCCTCTTCTTCAATTCCGTCATCGTAATCGTTAAGTCTGTTGGCAACGGTTTCTGACTGAAGATATGTAAGAATTACGTGGTCACTGTCAGTAATAATAACAGCACGTGTACGTCTGCCGTGAGTAGCATCAATAAGCATTCCACGCTCTTTACTGTCCTGGATTATTCTTTTAATCGGTGCCGACTCGGGGCTTACAATCGCAACAAGTCGATTGGCATTAACCATATTACCGAAACCTATATTTATTAGCTTCATTGATTTACGCTCCGTTTATTCAATATTCTGAATCTGCTCTCTTATCTTCTCAACCTCAGCCTTTATATTAAGAACTCGCTTAGTTATTTCAACGTCCTGAGCCTTTGAGCCGATGGTGTTTGCTTCTCTGTTCATTTCCTGTGCTAAGAAATCAAGCTTTCTGCCAACAGGATCGCTGCTTGAAAGAAGTGAATGGAGCTGATCAATATGACTGCGAAGACGTACTGTTTCTTCAGCAACAGCTACCTTGTCAGCAAAAATTGCAGCCTCAGTCAGCAAACGCTGTTCATCAACATTTATATCACCGATAAGTGTTCTGATTCTCTCCAACAACTTATCGTTGTACTCTTTGACTGTCTGCGGAGAACGAGCTTCAATAAACTCAACATCATTAATAATAGTATCGCTTCTTGAAAGCACGTCGACCTTGAGCTTTTCACCCTCAACCTCACGCATATGTACAAAGGACTCAGCAGCCTCAAGAGCAACTTCCTTCACAGCTTCCCACACGGCATCTTCGTCAGCAGCAGCCTTGCGTACAACAAAGATATCATTACTGCATCTTGCCAGAGAAGAAACGGAAATATCTTCTCTCAGACCGTACCTTTCTGCAAGCTCTTTAAGTGCTTTGTGGTAACCGCCTGCGAGCGAATGATTTACTTCTACAATACAGTCATCAGTATCGAGTGCGCTGATCATTACATAACACTCAACCTTACCTCTGAAAATCACACTCTGAAATAGAGACTTAAGTTTTTCATCAAGGAAACCGTATGTACGGGGTGTTTTACAGTTAAACTCAAAACCTTTGTGGTTTACACTTTTCAGTTCAACAGATATGCTCATTCCGTTTGTTTCTCGCTGAGCTCTGCCGAAACCGGTCATACTTTTAACCATCTGTGTTCATACTCCTTAATATATATAAACATTTATATATGATTATTTTCATAAACAATAATAGCAAATATACTTTTACATCGTCAACAAAATGACATTTTATGTCATTTTGTTATGGCTGCAACCGCAACATCCTGAAAGAAGAAACGGAATTTCACCGTACAAAGAACCATTCCGCTCTGAAAATCCAAGATTCACGGCAATATTTACAAAAGCTGACGGCAAATAGTTAACTGAAAAAATATTTCTGTTTGCCGCTGCTGTAAGGGCACTTCGGATAAGACCTTCAGCAGTTTCATCGTTAACAGCATCTATGGTTTGAAGAGTAGAATGAGTCGGTGAATCAAGAGTCAATGATACACTTCCAGTACTTTCACCGTTTTCAAAAGATACATAATTAACCGTATTGCCTTTTATATCAGGTTTAAACTCAATCATCCCTGGCAGCTCCTCTCTCAGCAGCAAGCATCAGCTTACGAACTTCGTCTTCCTTAAGCTCGCGCCATTTTCCCTGTGGAAGCATACCAAGCTTTACCGAGCCGACGGCAATTCTTTTAAGCCTTGCAACCTCAATCTCAAGTGCTTCAAACATCTTTCTTATCTGACGATTTCTGCCCTCATATATTATAACTTCAACTACAACTCTGCCTTCAGATTTATCAATAACCCTTATACTTGCAGGTGCAGTCATTCTGCCGTCAATTTCAATACCGTCCTGAAAAGCGGCAATCTGTTCATCGGTAATACCGGGGCGAATTGTTACACGGTAAGTTTTGGGAACGTGACGTGTCGGATGAGTCATAGCATTTGAAAAAGCACCGTCATTAGTCATTAAGAGCATTCCCTCTGACTCTCTGTCAAGTCTGCCGACAGGATAAATACGCACACCGACATCTTTAACAAGTTCAGCAACACATTTTCTGCCCTGCTCGTCCTGCATTGTTGTAATATAACCCCTTGGTTTATGGAGCAGAATGTATACAAGATTGTCCTTAACAGCAATTTTACGGCCCTTAACGGTAACTTTATCTTTTTTGGGGTCAACCTTATCACCGATATGCGCAGTGTTTCCGTTAACTTTTACAATCCCCTGCTCAATCATCTCTTCACACTTTCTGCGTGAAGCAATGCCGTTATCTGCCATAAATTTCTGCAATCTGACAAGTTCTTTAGCCATAATTTTATCCGACGGAATATAATTTATACCGTCTGCCTTTCTTCAAAGAATCCTTTAATTTTATTAGAAATTTTTAAAAAAAGTTTTTTAATTTTATCTTTAACCGAAGGTTTATCAACCTGCTCTTCTGTTATACATAATACGTCTTCATCAGATACGATGTTTCCGGTCAAAACTCTCTTACCACCGAGAAACACTCTTACCTCACCTATATGTTCACCGCTTTTTATCGGAGCATATTCAAACTGTTTAAGACACAATTCGACCTCAAAATCGGACAAATCGCAAAACGAAGATAGCTGCAAATCAGATTCAAGAGAAAGCGAAACAAACTTTTTATCTCCGCCAACAACTCTCAAAGCAGGTAAATCTACATCAATATTTTTTATCGAAGCACGCTCAAACCCATACTCCAGCATTCTCTTATGATCGTTCCAATCATCAGGTGCGCCAAGTGTGACACAAACAAGTGTTATACCGTTACGCACAGCAGCAGAAACAAGACAGCGTCCACTTTTTTTAGTAAACCCTGTCTTGATACCTATTGCGCCTTCGAAACTGTTGAGAAGTCTGTTATGATTGGAAAGATAGCGTGTATATGGCTCTTTACCATAGCAAAGCTTGGCACTGTATGAACTGCAAGCTTCAAGAAAAACAGAATTCTTTATTGCACAGCAGCCAAGCAGCGCCATATCGTAAGCAGTGGAATAATGGTTTTCATCATCAAGACCTGACGGTGTGACAAAGTTGGTATTATGCATACCGATTTCAGCAGCACGGCTGTTCATACGCTTGGCAAAAGCAGATAAACTTCCGTCAATTGAAATTGCGGCTGTATTTGCTGCATCGTTACCTGAAGCCAACAGCATACCGTAAATAAGATCATGAAAAGTGACTTTATCGCCAACCTTAAGCCCCATCGACGTACCTTCGACATTCACCATTTCAGCCGTAGTGATAACAACTCTATCGGGAGTTGCATACTCAGCCGTAAGTAAAGCGGTCATAATTTTGGTTGTACTTGCCATACCTCTGCGCTGATGTGCATTTTTTTCAAAAAGCACTTCTCCCGTATCCGCCACCATTACAACAGCTGATGAGGCTGATACATTCAATCCGTTTACAGGAAAGCAGCAAGAAGAATTTATAATTGCAAATACAATAAAAAACAAAAAACTTTTTTTCACCGTACCACCGCCGACATATAATCATTAAACTATATGCGGCAGACAGAAAATGAATTCAGAATTATTCAGCTGTTACGGAAGTTTCAGCAGCTTTAGATTCCTTATTCTTGTTGATAAGACCAGAAACAGTATCAACTACTTCGGGAACAATACCGACAATCTTTTCTGCAGTGTTGTCACCTGAGGGAACTGACTTGATTGTAACGTTGCCGTTGTTAATAATAACAAAGGCTACGGGAGTAATTGTAATGCCGGCACCTCCACCGCCACCGAAAAGCTCAACATTTGATTTTGACGGAAAATCCGAACCGCCTGAAGCGAAGCCGTATGTAACCTTTGATACGGGGATAATTGTGATACCCTCTGCAGAAAATACGGGCTCACCAACGATTGTACTGACATCTACAAGGTCGCGGATCTTTTCGATTGCTGTACCGAGGATGCCTGATGCTGACTGTTCTTTCATAATTTATTTTCCTCCTTGAGAAATATTTTCTGTAATTTTTTCAGAACCATTTCCCTGTTTATCGGTAGATGACTCTGCAGGTTTATTAAAAAGCAGTTTGAAAACCACTTTAAATAACAGTTTAAGTGCCAAAACAACAACTGCATTGGTAATAAATATCGGTCTCATTGATACAATTACTTTAAAATATGCACTTTTTTCAGCTTGAATAAAATTAGGTTCAACGCCGCAGCCGTAATCTTTCACCTTACACGTACTTGTAATAAGTCCCATTGCAGGGAAAACATATGAACAGGTTTTTCCGTAAAGCATAGCAGTTTCGGCTGAATCATCAGCACCGACTCTGAGATAAAGCTTAAGCTCTTTAAATACAAGGTGCCTGAATATTGAACCGAACATACCTTTTATTGCAGAAACCGTATCATTAAGCAGTTGCATTACTCCTGAAAAGCCCTGATTCTTATAAAACGCAACCAACATATTATCTTTCTTCTGAGTATTGTCTGTTGGTTCTGCAGGCTTCTCTTCTTCTGCTGCTTTTTTCTCTTTTTCTGGCTTTTCTTTTTTAGTTTTTTCTTTCTCGCTTTTTTTATCTTCCTCAGATTTAGGTAAAATGGTTTTCCTGATAAATAGCCATCTTACGTCAACCTTAAACTCATTATCATAAGTAAGATATAATGTAAACTTAACAGAAAACAATATTACAAAGAAAGCAATAATTGCAAGAATTACATATAATGCAGTCAAACAATAACACCTCGCTTCACAAATTTGATTAAGAATTATGTAAAATCTTCATTGAACACATCGTCATCAGATTCAGAAACAAGATTTTCATCATTTGATTCCGGAATAACAAGTGTTTCTGCAGTGCCTTTATCAGATGCAGATTCACCGGCTTCAAGAGCCTTTTTGAGTTCATCCTCATTCTTTTCGGGGAGAGGCGGCAACTCACTTAAATCCGATACACAGAAGCAACGAAGGAACTCTGATGTTGTACCGTAAATCAGAGGTCTGCCGGGAAGTTCAAGTCTACCCTTTTCTTCAATAAGACCACGCTGACAAAGTGTGGATATAACACCTGAACAATCAACACCTCTTACCTGCTCTACAAAAGACTTGGTAACAGGCTGATTGTAAGCTATAACTGCAAGAACCTCAAAAGCAGCACCTGAAAGAGGTGTGTTACGCTTAAGGTCAAGAATTTCACGGATAAGCGGAGCAAACTCCTGACGGGAGCACATCTGAGCCTTGTCACCAAGCTTCAGCACACAAAGACCGCTTCCGCTTTCATCAAGCTTAGTTGCAAGATTGAGCACAATATTATCAACCTGCTCGGCATCACAACCAAGCACTTCTGCTATTCTGATTATTTCAAGAGGCTCACCCGAAGCAAAAAGCATTGCTTCAACAGCGGCACTTAATTCTTTTGCATTCATTGGGCTTCTCCTTCCTGTATGAGTTCAACTGTTGCGGTAGTTTTTTCACCGTCAATATAAATCTGTTTTGATTTAACAAGCGAAAGTATGGCAAGGAAAGTCGCAACCATCTCTGAACGTGAGGTTGAATTTTCGAAGAAATGCTCTATATTTCGTTTCTCGCCAATACGAAGCTGAGAAAGAATAATGCTGACACGTGAACCAACGGACACAATCTTAGCGGTAACAATTTTGGTAAACGCTTCAACAGGCGGAGGAAGCTTACGCATACTTTTACCTATTGCCGAAATATAAGCTTTAAGAAGCTCGTCCGGGGCATGAGTACGTGTATAAGTCATATCAGCTTCAATTTTTTCGGGAGGAGTTTCGATAAAATCAAATCCGTTAGCTATCTTTGAAAGCTTACCTGCCATAAGCTGACAGTCGGCATATTCGCTCAGTTCGCCTCGGAGTTCTTCCTGAAGTTTTTCACCGTCATCATAAACAGGCAGAAGAGAAACTGTTTTGATATATACAAGTCTTGCGGCCATTTCAAGAAATTCACTTGCGATTTCCATATTTTCGAGCTGAAGTGCTCTGATATATTCGATATACTGGTCAATAAGATCCGTTATTACAACGTCATTGATGCTGACCTTATGCTTGCTTATAAGAAAAAGCAACAGGTCAAGCGGACCTTCAAAGACATCGGTTTTATACTGAATAGGTTCCAAAATTTTTTACCCCTTATCCGAAAATGAGTCTTAACGGTATCGTTACTAAACTGTCAAATGCTCTGTAAACAAGGTCTGAGAGAATTGAAAGCGGAGTTGTAAGAATACCTGTAAAAAGGAGAACAAGAACAGCAATCATAATATATCGCTCGTACTTCATTATTCCGAAATAAATTTTATCGGGAAGTATTACACTGATTAATCTTGAGCCGTCAAGAGGCGGTATCGGAAGAAGATTAAACACGGCAAGGTTAATGTTAATACTTGCACAAACACTGAAAAATATAACAACAATCTGAGCAATCAGTGATATTGTTGCATCATTATTACCTGCAAGATACACACCGAAAGCAACACCTGCTACACGCATAAGAACTATAGAAATAAATGCCATTATAAGGTTTGAAATAGGACCTGCTGCCGCAACAGCTGCCATACATCTTTTTGCGTGACCGGCATCAAAAACGGTATCACTGCCCATATAGTAAACGTTACCGGTCGGTTCTTTTCTTTTTTTGCGGAAATTACGGATATTTACCGGCACAGCCTTAGCATAACCGAAGCCGCAAAGCAAAATCATAAGAGCACCAATAGGATCAATGTGAGCAAGCGGAGACAGCGTCAGTCTGCCCTTAAGACGAGCTGTATTATCACCTAATTTGTTAGCTATCAAAGCATGCGCATACTCGTGCACAGGCAATACACAGATAATAACAAACACTCTGACAAGAAAACTCATTATAACCGTTAAACGGGCATCACCACTCATACTGCCCATTCTTAATAAATCAAAAAGCATTTTTCATTACTCCAAACTGATATTTTTCGCCGTAACAATACGGTCGTTTCCGTAATAATCTTTTATAACATCAACTTCAGAAAAGTATCTGCTGAAAATTCCGCTGACGTCTCTGCCCTGCTCTTCACCGATTTCAACAGCAAGCATACCGTCAGGCTTAATACAAGCAGACCATTTATCTGCGATAGCACGGTAAAAATCAAGACCGTCCTCACCGCCGTCAAGAGCCATTGCAGGTTCTTTTTGAACTTCTCGTTGAAGTGTAGGAACAACTTCTCTTTTTATATACGGAGGATTTGAAAGCAGGATATCACACTTTCTGTTATCAAAAACCGAAGCACCATCAAACAAATCACCCTGAATAATTTCAAGATTGTCAGTATTATTCAACTCTTTGTTTCTTCTGAGATAGCTTAAGGCTTCATCCGATTTTTCAAGCACTGTTACCTGTGAATCCGTCACTAAAGAGGCTAAAGTTATACCTATACAGCCACTTCCCGAACATAAATCAAAGCAAGCAGGGGCTTTTTTGTTTTTAAGGAAATCAAGAGCTATATCGACAAGAAGTTCTGTTTCAGGTCGCGGTATCAGCACCCCTTCTCCAACATAAAAATCCTTGCCGTAAAATTCCCACTTACCGAGAATGTACTGTAAAGGTTCTCCGTTATATCGGCGTTCGACATAACTTTCAGCCAGCTTCTCGGTTTCATCTGTTACGTCAGTATTTCCTATAACAGGCAACACTGAGTTTGTCACACCGATAAGATCAGCTACAATACAATCAGCCTCAAAGCTTGCTTCTTCATAAGAACACTCAGTCAATGCTGATGTGATTATTTTTCTTAACTCTTCAACCTTCATCGGTATCCCCGTCATCGGTTTCATCAGACTTTTCAGCAGTCTCGTCAACCGGTGTTTCAGTTTCCTCAATCGGTTCAATAACAGCTTTTATTGCTGCAATACCAACTTCTATAATATCATCCTCAGGCTCTTTTGTTGTTATACGCTGCATAAGAAGACCGGGAGCAGAAAGAATCCTTGTAAGGAAATTATCGTGCTTACCTGCAATCCTGATGCATTCATAACCAATGCTCATAATAAGGGGAAGCATAAGAACCTTAACTGCAATCCAGAGCCAAAGGCTTGTTGCACGCAGATCAGGAAAAACAGCATTGAGTACAGAAGAAATTACAATACTGAGAATAAGCGTAATAAATATAAAGCTTGTACCGCAACGGGGATGAAATCTGCTCTGCTTACGAACGTTTTCTACAGTAAGATCAAGGCCGTGCTCAATACAGAAAATTGATTTATGCTCAGCACCATGATACTTGAACACTCGCTTGATATCGCTCATCTGTGATACACCCCACATATAAGCAACAAAAATAATCATACGCATCAAACCCTCGATAAGAGGAATATAACGGTCAAGAGTACCGTGTGCAAGATAAGTGTTGATAAGATCAGATGCTTTTGTGGGCAGATAAAAGAAAATAAGAAAAGCAAGTGCGCAGCCGAGCACCATAGCAATACCGCCGATAACCGACATCATTTTCGGACCGAAATGGTCGCTGAGCCATTTATCGAGCTTTGACATTTCTTCTTCATTTGTATCTGAAGTATCAAAAGCAGTCTTTTCGGCAGACTCCATCATACACTTATAGCCGAAAATCATCTGCTCAACAAAGTTGATAGGACCTCGGATAAAAGGAGCCTTAAGAAGCTTGCATTTATCTGTAACAGAGTGAACTTCTTTACGTGTTATATCTATTGACCCATCAGGCATTCGGCAGGCAATAGCGGCACCATTGGGACCCTTCATCATAATGCCCTCAATCAAAGCTTCGCCGCCGACACCTGAATACTTGATTTTTTCATTTTTACTCAATTTATTTCTCTTCCTTTCAGTAGTGCTTATTTTATTCTGAATATGTTTCATTTACTTCTGAAACTTCCACCGGCAAAGTTACCGTTACGGTTGTACCCTCGCCCACTACACTATTTATTTCCATCTCGCCGTCATGCATTTTTATAATCTCATCTGCAACGGCAAGACCGATACCCGTACCGTGTACGGACATATTTGCTCTGAAAAACTTAGCGGTAACCCTAGGTATATTTTCCGGTGAAATACCGCAACCTGTATCTGTAAAAAATACAATAAGCTTATCATCTTTGATTTCGGCAAGAATAATTACCTTTCCGCCATGTTCGTTATATTTAATCGCATTGTCAAGCAGATTGACAAAAACCTGCCTTATTCGTGCCGCATCACCGTACATAGGCAAAGGCAGATGCGGAACATTGTATATAACTTCAAGTCCTTCACGCACTGCCCTGTCTTTAAGTGTAAAGACTGCATCATCAAGCTCAGCAAGTACGTCAATTTTTGATTTGTTAAGCTGCATTTTACCGTTCTGCATACGTGAGAAATCAAGAAGTTCTTCAACCATATCGGAAAGCCTCTGAGATTCACCTATAATAACCGACATACCCTTTTTAGTTGTTTCAGGGTCACTGTCGCCAAGCTGTACAAGAGTTTCACCCCAACCTTTAATTGCAGTAAGAGGGGTACGTAGCTCGTGTGAAATTGTAGATATAAAGTCATTTTTCAAGCTTTCTGTCTGACTAAGCTCGTCAGCCATATTGTTAAAAGTAACGCAAAGCTGATCAATTTCGTCGTGCATACCGCCGGTATTTACTCTGGCACTTAAGTCACCTTTTGCAATTCTTTCCGCCGTTGCATTAACCTGCAAAACAGGACGTACGATGGAACGGATAAAGAATCTGCCTGAAGCAAAAACAAGTAAAAGGACTACAGCTGCAATCATAAAGATAAAAAGTGAAATAAAGAAAAGCATACTGTCTACATCTTCAAGTGAACATATATATCTGACAGCGCCTGCGTATTCACCTTTGACGTTTGGTATCATAGCCGTAACAGCCATAACCTTTTCTCCCGTTGACAGTCTGCCGGTCCACTTGCCCTTATCGGTTTCAGAAGTCTTAGCAAGTTCATAATCAGGCATCTGTGTTTCGGAATCAACGTCAAAACCTGACGAAGAAACTATAGGCTGTCCGTTTTTATCAATAACCCAGACCTCCATAATATCTTTATCCGTAAAGTCTTCAACAAAGTTGACCGCACCGGAAACAAAGGTTTCATCGTTGCTTGTTATATACTGTGAAAAATATGAATTAACAAGGTCAGAGGCTCTTGAATCAAGAGTCATTTCAACGTAATTGTAATAGTAGCCAAAAATCAGAAAAACAGCTGTAACTGCAAACACAAGAATAATGCCAGCAATAACACAGAATGTGCCGAAAAACCAACGCTTTGATATACCGCTGATCTTTTTCAACCGTTTTCCCTCCTTAACGTACTACATTCAAAAATTAGTTAACCCACTTATAACCCATACCCCATACAGTAGTAAGATGAGTTGGGTTGGACGGCACGTCCTCTATCTTCATTCTCAGTCGTCTTATATTAACGTCAACAACCTTATCTTCACCAAAATAATGATCGCCCCAGACATGAGCAAGAATATCGTTTCTGTCGAGTGCGGCACCCTGATTTGAAAGGAAATATTCCATAATCTGAAACTCAACCTGAGTCAGTTCAATAAGTTTACCGTTTTTTGTAAGAGTTCTGTTACGCAGATTAAGTACAAAATCACCGCTTCGGAGTAAATATTCGCTCTCCGACACTTTATCAGCTGACCTTGTGTTAACACTTACCCTACGGTAAATTGCATCTACTCTTGCCATAAGCTCAGATGGTGAAAAAGGTTTGGTAACATAATCATCAGCCCCCATCATAAGACCTGTGATCTTATCCATTTCCTGAGTTTTTGCAGTAAGCATTATTATGCCGACATTCTCGTTGAGCGAACGGATTTCTTTGCAAACAGTAAGTCCATCTATCTCGGGCATCATAATATCAAGAATTGCAATATCAATTTCTTCATCGGTATTTTTATACAGTTCCAATGCCTGTAAACCGTTTTCTGCCTGAGTAACTTTATAACCGCTTCGCATAAGATTGATAACAATAAACTCACGGATAGCAGATTCATCTTCAGCAACAAGTACGTGTTTCATATATTCACCCCTGAGAATTTATATTAAGTGTAAAATATTCTAGCAGATCTGCAGCCGATATTCCCTTTTCCTCTCCTGCCGCAGTTATTTTACAGAAATATACCGTTTCATTCTGTATCATAAGCATCTCTGTAACATCAGAACGTGTTTCGTCCCAATCTTCAAAATTGCAGGTTACAATCGAAAAAAGAACCTCATCATTCAAATCGACAAAATCCCAGGTACGGGCAGATATATCACTCTTTACAAATATTTTATCTTTCCATTCCTTAGGATAGTAGAGTGTATAGTTTTCAAGCAAATTAACAACATAGTATTCCTGAGGCACAAGCTTAGAGTCAGCTATTTCACACCATTCAAGAACATATCCGAGCGACGTATCACTGTTAATGCTTTCAGACATAGGCTTTCTTAAAGGAATTTCTATAATACCGTCGTTATCAATATCTTTACAGAGAAGATTACTGCTTCTGAGTGTCATATCAGGTTCATTTGAATCATTAATCAGTGAAACAAATTTTCTTTGATCTGTATTCCATTCAAGAACCTGAGTTATATTCTGACCTTCGGAAACCTGAGCATCTATATAAAGCCTTGGTGTAGTATTTCCTGAAGGAAGATCGTAAACAATAGACGAAAGGCTTGTAATTCTGCTGTCGAGGTTCATTTCATTTATAAGCAGAATTTCGTCTCCCTCACTAACTCCTATAAGCTTAAGTGTGGTTCTGTCAGAAACTCTTGTGATGTTCGAATATGCAATAAGAAGCTGCTTGTTACCTGCACCGTAAACATCAGTAATCGCCATTATGCTGTACGGTTCACTTATTCGTGCAGAAACATTAAGTGTGTTCTTATCTGTATCCGGAGTGTAAACCGATAACATTTTCTGCGACTTATCATCGAACATAAACCAAGTAACAAGGATTTCATCATCATTATCGGCATTAAGGTCATTGAACTCCACATCAAGCACTCCGCTTCCGTTACCGGCAAAATCCGAAACAAGAAGCCAGTTATCTCCTGAGCGTGTCAGCACACACATACGAACAACAGAAGTATCGTCATTCTTGACATAGAAAACAATTGCTTCTTCTGTTTCGTCACCGTTTATATCACGTAAAATTATTGCTGAATGATTCTCGCCGGATTCAGGAGAACGGTATGAAATCTGATTACCGAGAAGTTTATTTATAGAGTTTTTGAGTTCAGCCTCAGTTGCTGTATGGGGAGGACGCATAAGACTGTCTATCGAGCGGAGCTCAAGCGAGCATCCGCTGAGCATCGCACACAAAACAATTACAGCTGCTACAACAGCGGCAAATGCTTTTTTCATGTCTTACACCTCCGTTTGTTTTTATCCTATTACAACTGTATATTCTCCGCTTACCCAACAGTCAGTGCTGTTTTTAACACTGAGTTTTGCCGGCATAGTCTGTTCGGTGGCAGCTACGTCAACGTTTGACAAATCAACAACAGCATATATATCCGATGCCTGTAATTTATTGATTGACTCCTGAGGTCCGACAACCGTAACATGGTCAATAGATTTTTTAAGCAAATCAACCGAATAGCCATCAGGGCTATTTACATAGCTGAGATTTTCTTCACTTAACGCAAACGTCCGCTGAGTACATCCGGTAACGTTTACAGTAACAACAAGACGCTCTGTACCATCGGTAAATATTACGGACGGTACATTTTCAGCATTGACTACTATGCTGTTTTTGCCGGGTTTCAATTCGGCAAAATCAATTGTGGCAATACTTATCGCATCAGGAACACTATCTTTATCGACGTCCTGTATACCGACCTTAACCTCTGCAGGTGCAACAGTGTATGAAAATCCGTTTTCTATATATGCCGAGGGCGTGTTCTTGAAATCAATCGTTGCCGGCTTTGTTGCTTCATAATATACAGGCTGAGTGATTGTTATTTCTGAGTTTCCGTAATTAAACGTAAGGTAATGCAACGCACCGCCGTCTTCGTTGTATGCATTAATGCTTGCCGCCTGCGTCCTTGTTGTATCAAGTGCACGATCAACAGACATTTCCGCAAAAACATTTGCTACAGAATCAACTTCCGTTGCAGGACCGGATACTGTAACAGTATCGGCTGACAGTATAGGCTCACCTGCAATATAGCCGTCTTTAACAACTTTGCTTTTAGCTATAATCTTAGGCTCAATCGGGAAATCAAGCTCTTTATAAACGTCGAAATAAACTTCAATATAATCTTCAGAAGTTTCAATTATTTCAAACTCGTCGTTTTCGTTGGTCTTTGTTACTTTAAGAGCAAGGGTGTGCTTACCTGCTGAATCAACATACGCTGTCTGTGCAATAACTTTCACAGAATCGGCATTGACCGAATCAGAATTAACAATGTATCGTTTACCCGAAACCTCAACATCAACCGTAAAATCCGATTGACCGAATATCTGCAAATCCAGCTGAGCAGGGACACTGTTGGTAAGGTCGATAGAAACAGGTACATCCTTTATAACAGCAGTATCAATCGGACTGAGTGCTATTGTAACAACCAACCATATCACTACTGCAAGAACAAAGGAGAATATCATAAGAAATTTATTATCATAAAAAATTTTATGAGTAAATCCCGCAATCTTGTTCATTTAGCTCTCCCCTCCCGTCAGTTCTTTTTCTTAAGCTTTGCTCCAAGCTTATCAAATATGTTCAATTTTTTATTCTGATCTTTTTCGATAAGGTAATTCTGCAAGCTGTCACGAAGCTGTGCTGACGTAATACCTCGCTGGATCTTACCTTTATTGACAATCGAGATATAACCCGTTTCTTCCGAAACAACAACGATTACTGCATCACTTTCTTCTGACATACCTATTGCCGCACGGTGTCTTGTGCCTAATTCTTTGCTGAGTTCATTGTTTTTGGTCAAAGGAAGAATACAGCCGGCTGCCGCAACCCTGTCACCTCTGATAATAGCAGCACCGTCGTGCAAAGGAGTTTTCGGAAAAAAGATAGTGCCGATAAGTTCCTCAGTAGCAACTGCATCAATATCTGTGCCGGTTTCGATAACAGAACCCAGAAGAGTCTTACGTTCAAAAACAACAAGTGCACCTGTTTTGCTTTCACTCATTGAGGAAACAGAGCGGCAAACCTCAGTAATCATTGCATTCATTCTCTCTTCAGCTACCTGACGTGAACTTTTACCGAAATTAAAAACAGATATATTTGAAAAACCGTTTCTGCCGACACTTTCGAGAGCGTGACGAATTTCAGGAGTGAAAATAATTATCAGGAAGACAACTGCATTGGAAGCGATACTACGGAAAAGGAATGAACTCGCCTGCATTTCAAGTACAGTAATAACTGCATAGACAGCACCGAAAAGAAGTATTCCCTTAAACAGCTGAATAGCCCTTGTTTCGCGTATAAACTTAACAACACTGTATACAACAAAAGCTACAAGACATATATCTAAAAAGTCAGTAATCTCAAAAGAACTGATTACTCCTGTTATCTGTTGAAATAAACTTATAAAGCTATCACGATAATTCACTGCAACACCACTCCATTCTGTGTTCCATTATTATAACACGCGTATTATTATAATGCAAATAAAAAGCATATATTTTTATTTATTTTTAATAAATTTTTTATATAAATAAAGACACACCCTGCTTTTTTTCGCAGGATGTGTCTTTTATTTCCAATTTAACAAATTCAGAACATCATTGAGCGGATAATCTGCTGACACTGTTCCTCGTCCATAAGCTTCGGTACAGGATACAACGGATTAGCCTCGTACATGGCACGCTCAGCAATAGTGGGAATATCTTCCTCTTTAATGCAATCAAACGTTGCCGGAATTTTCATTCTTGCATTCATAGCACATATTTCATCAATAAAGAGATTTGCCTTTTCTTCACGTGACATACCATTTGTATCAAGACCTGCAATTTCAGCAAGCGCAGCCAGCTTGTCATAAATCTCTTCACCGTAATAGCGAAGAACATAAGGCAGAATAATTGCGTTTGCAAGTCCGTGAGGAACGTTATAGAAACCACCAAGGTTATGAGCAATAGCATGCACATAGCCGACATAAGCCTGGGTAAATGCAATACCTGCAAGGAATGATGCGTTAAGCATATTATCTCTTGCTTCTATATTCTTAGGCTCATTGTAAGCGGTTTCAAGGTTTGCAAAAATCATTTTTACAGCCTTTTCAGCAGCTTCTTTTGTACCGGGTGTATTGCTGCGGCCGATATAAGCCTCAACAGCGTGTGTAAGTGCATCCATACCTGTAGTAGAAGTAATGTGAGGAGGCAGACCTACAGTAAGTTCAGGGTCAAGAACAGCCATCTTCGGTCTGAGGCAAGGATCGTTAATTGCAAACTTTTCGTGTGTTTCGGGGTTAACGATAACAGCAGCAATTGTAGTTTCGGAACCTGTACCTGCTGTAGTCGGAACAGCATAAAGAGGAGGTAATTTTGTAAGAACCTTAAGAGTACCTCTCATAGAAGGAATCATTTTCTTGGGAGCAGCAACACGTGCTGCTGCAACCTTTGCACAATCCATCGGTGAACCGCCGCCAAAAGCAATAACAGCCTCACAGTTATGGTTGATATAAAGCTCACGTGCTTCCTCTACATTCGGAATTGTAGGATTAGGCTGAGTACCGTCATACACAACATAATTGATACCTTTAGCCTCAAGACCCTCTTTAAGGGAGTTAAGTAAACCGAGACTGTGAAGGCCCTTATCAGTGACAACCATTACATTTTTAATGCCACTGCTCTTAAGTACTGCAGGAAGTTTTTTTACACTGCCGGGACCTTTAAGCACCTGAGGACCGGTCCAGTCAAGTGCCTTACTTACCACTCTGAAAACAGCCTGGTAACTGCGGCAATATGCACCGTAAACTTTGTTCATAAAATCGCTCTCCTTTATACATATTGTAATATTTCAAAAAAACAAGCCCGAAATTAATTATGCAGGGATTAGCATAGATTACACGCGGTATAATCACATCATTGATATAATGGTTGGTATTCCGTAAGAAATAATGGACATAATTACGCCTGCAATAAGCACACCGAGAGCAATAATCGGCATTGCATATTTCATACGCATATCCATAAGTGCAGCAACGAGTGCACCAGTCCATCCGCCTGTTCCAGGAAGCGGTATAGCAACAAAAATAAGAAGTCCCCATCTGCCGTATTTTTCAACAGACTTACTCTTTTTGGCAGAACGTTCTTCGAGTTTGAGTATAATTTTTCCAAAAAAACGCTTATCACGCAGAAAGTGAAAAATTTTACGGATAAACAGCAAGATAAACGGTATAGGTAACATATTTGCAACATAGCTGATAACAAAAGCAGGTATAAAATCCACACCTAAAAGGCTAGCAGCAATTAAACCGCCTCTGAGTTCAAGAACGGGAAATAATGAAATTATGAAAACAATTAATTCTTCAGGAATTTTATCCTGAAAAAAACTGACTATAGTCTGAGCAAGCGACTCTGCCATTTAAACCTCCGTTATTCAGCGTCAATAACGCCCATTCTGATAAGGAACTCGTGTGCACGTTCAAGAATAGAACGGTCATTTTCAAACTTTAACGTTTTAATAGCTTTTGAATAATTAAGCCAGATATAATCTTCAATCTCTTCCTGCTGAATCTTTGTCTGAGTGTCTGTTGTAGAGGCAACGAAAATAGAAACTGATTTTTCAACCTTGCCCTGAATTGTATATTCGGATGTTGATACAAATCCGGGAATTATATTAATTCTGATACCGGTTTCTTCAAGCACCTCGCGCTTGGCAGTATCTTCTTTTGTTTCTCCGTTTTCTATATGACCTTTGGGAAAGCCCCAATTTGCACTGCGTTTATTTTTGATAAGAAGATATCTTACCTCACCCGCAATTCTGCGAAAAACAACAGCACCGCAACTGCTTTCATATAAACATTCAATAGTGTAATCTTCTTTTTCTTTTCCCTCGGCAAAAGCAATGGCACGACGTATATCGTTTACAATAAATCTTGTGCTTTTAGGTGCAGCAACCCAGATTTTTTCACCGTTTTTACGGTGGATTACAGCAACGACTCTGCCGTCAAAATTACGTACAGGATGGTCTATACCCATAATGTAAGCATACTGTATACCGGGATGATTATTGTTTTCTACACGTCCGTAATTAAGTTCATAGGTAAAACCCGATTCTCTGTCCTGAGAGTGATAGGGTTTAGTAACGTTTACCCTGACGTATTTACCTAACATCCGAAAGCTTTCCCCCTTCCTTAATTCTGACTATAATTTCACACATATAGATTTATTATATATGTTATCTTTTTTAATTACAAGATATTTTTTAAAATATCAATAAAAAATCGGACAGATTTTTGATCTGTCCGATAAACTTTAAGAAAATCAGCAACCTGAAAGCTCTTTTATATATCTTTTAAAGAAAACTACAGCCTCTCCTACGGTATCAAGAGGTAAACGTTCGTTTGTGCCGTGAGTACAAAGAAGCAGTTTTGTATCAGCTATAAACGGAGAATAACGGTAAACGTTTTCACATACACGCTCATAGTAATAAGCATCTGTACCGCCCATAACAAGATAAGGTGCAACTATTGCCTCAGGATAATCTGAAACCGTGATTTTCTCAAGTGCCTTGAACGCTCTCGAGTCAGTTGGTGAAAAGTTCGAAGCTTCTTTTGCCTTAAGGCACTTGACCTGTATTTTTTTGTTCTTTACAACTTTATGGATATGTTCTTCAATATCCTTTGTAGTTGTACCCGGCATTGCACGGAAGTTTACAACAATGCTTGAACGCTGAGGCAGAACATTTGCCGCAGGGCTACCCTGTGCCATAGTTACACCGGTAGTCGTACGAATAAGACTTGCTCCCGGAGGAATAAGCTTAAGAATCTCTTTAATAACCGGATTAAGATAAGGCAGATTACAGGTAATAAGCTTTGCAGGAAGGCTGACACGACGACCGATTTTATCAAACAATTCAGTAAGGAAAGGCAACATTTCAGCCTTGAACTGGTTGTTTTCCAGGTCACGTATAACGTTGGCGAGCTGACCGAGACCACTGTGCTTAGGAGGCTGTGATGAGTGACCACCCTTTGTCTCAACAGTAATTTCAAAGTCTGCATAACCCTTTTCAGCAATACCTATACCAGCTATAAAACCATTGATAATACCCTTTATATTAAGGGGAAGAATTGCGCCGCCCTCATCAATAACACAATCAAGATGAATACCTCTTGATTTAAAGAGCTCGGCAATTGAGCGTGCACCCGAATGCTCGGACGCAACAATTTCTTCATTATGACCAAAGCAGAGATAAACGTCACGCGTCGGCTGATATCCGTCCTCAAGAAGTGTTTCAACAGCTTCCATAACACAGATAAGGTGGTTTTTCATATCCATAGCGCCTCTGCCCCAGATAAAGCCATCTGCAATATCTCCGCTGAAAGGTTCGTGTTCCCAATCCTGCTCAGTACCCTTTGAAATCGGCACAACGTCCTGATGAGCAAGAAGTGCTATAGGTTCAAGAGTAGGGTCAGTGCCCTTCCAACGGTAAAGCAGACTTGCCCTGTCAACAACCTCTTTTTCAAGATGTTCAGCCGTAAGCGGATATGCTTCATCAAGAAATGCGTGAAAACGATCAAACTCCTGCCAATCCATTTCTTCAGGATCGGGATATGAAACTGTTTTAAACTGTATAGCCTTGCTTATATGCTCAGCAGCACGGTCAGCATCGACATTTTCTGCAGGCAACTGAATTCTTTCCTGCTTTTCGGGAGTATATGCAGCTGCACGCACAAAATCAACCGCTGCAACAGCACCGAGTGCACCCAGAATCGCTTTAGTCTTATTTTTCATTTCAGCATCTCCTTTAAAAGATTATATAAAGAATTTTCTTAAAAGCCATGCTCTAAGTCGCTTGTTTCTCTTTACCGAAATAAAGAAAGCAGCAAGTGCAACACAGCAAGCGGAAATAACAATAGAAACAACCGGCAGCATTTTGATGGAATAATAATACCTGAATAAGAGTTCAACAGCAAATGATACAACCGAAAACTGTAATAATATTAAAGTAACAAGGAGCGGCCAGTCAAGTCCCTTGCGCTTAATACACTCAACTACAGAAAACGCAAATGCTGCTACAACCAGTATAAGGGGAATTGCAAGCTTAAACAGCCACCCCTCACCGCGCTGAACACTGTAAAAAACAGCTGTATACAAGATTACACCAACAGCGTCAATCGGAATTATATAGTAACTTTTGGGCTTTTTAAGCAAAAAAGGAAAAACAAAAAGAAGCCAGATTATAACACTTGTTGCATTAATGTAAGTTGCCCACAAATAACCAAAATTAAAAATTAAATTAATTACAAGACAAACTATATTGGGAATAAGAAATACCATAGATGCAATAAAAGCCGCATAACGTCTGCGAACGCCTGCAGGAATAACCATCCTGACCGGGAAAGGATCAACAGCTTCTTCGGGAGCAATCAGAGCATTAGGATTGATAACGGGAGTTGAACAAAGTGCACATTTCTTCGCACTGTCATCAAGCTCAACGCCACAGTTGACACAGTATGACATATGTTTTACCTCCTGTTACTTTCTATTTTTACGTGAACACCCATTTTTACAAGAGTTGTGAAAAAGCGGCGTTCGATATCGCTTTCGGCATAAATATTGGCAAAATCAATAATAAATTTATCGCCGATACCGCAACCGGCACAACGCACTGCATTTATTTTGCCAGGTCCAGCCATAATCTCAACTAATTTAACGTGTTCCAGCATTTCGGAGGGAAGATTAATTTTACCCAAGTTGCTGAAAAGAACAGTAGTCTCCTGTTCACCGGCAAGCAAAAAAGCAAGACCTATTGCAAAGTCCTTAACAAAAAGCGGCATAAGTCTCATAAGCGGTGAATTGGCAAGTTTCAGATTAGCTGTTGTCATTGCACGAAGCGTTTTTTCGTTATTGACGTCTCTTAAATACAAAATAACGTGTTTAAGTACTTCTTCAAACGTATACTCACCCATTAACGGATTAATATCAATTACATAATAAAGAGAAAAGTTTCTTAAAGTTTCAATATTAAAAGCTTTCCTCAAGCTTACAGGTATCTGAACACTTACCTTCTTCTGCTTGCGTTTTTCTTCTTTTTGTTTTTCATAATGCACGAAAAGAAGCAGCGCACCTACAAACTCGGTAATAGTTGCGCCATATTTTTTTGCAAGAGAATGTATTTCATCAAGAGGGATTATACCACGGGTAATATTGACGGTGTGAGCAGGTATTTTAGTACCTACAGCGTGATAAACACGTTGAAGTTTCCTGCTTACCTTACCCTTTGATTTACCGCATTTGAGGTATGGATCATCGAGCTCAGACTGCTTTGCAGGCACAGCAATATCAAGCACATGACCTGAGGACGGTATATCCAGTCCGCATAGTCTGAGGTATTCGGCAGCAAGAGTACTTACAAAAACAGAAGCGCCCATTCCGTCAGTCAAAGCGTGATAAAAATCAGCCGATATTCTGTTTTCATAGTAATAAATTCTGAACAGATAACCTCTGTTTTCTTTGAATTTAACACGGTGGCACGGATTGACAACATCAGGTTCAACCGGCGGTGCACCGTTTGGATTTTTTTCAAAATAATACCAGAAAAGACCGCGCTTGATACGAACATCATAACACGGAAAACGCACAAGAACATTACTTAGTGCATCTTCAAGAATATCCTTTTCTATTTTTCTGTCAAGAACCAATGAAAAGCGGAATATATTGGACCATCTTGACGTATTCTGTCCCGGAAATACCGTTGCAGCATTGTCAAGCTTGTACCACGCTTTAGGTGACAGCATAGGTCACCTCCGTTCATTAATTATTTTTTACTCTCGCTTGCAGGCCAGATTCGCTTGTGGAAGCACGAACTTCTGCCCTTATGACAAGCGTATCCGGTCTGATACACTTTGATAAGCAATGAATTGTCGTCACAGTCAGAATATATACTAGCCAGTCGCTGAGATGATTCGCTGCTCTTTTTCCAGAGTTTCTGGCTTGTCCGACTGCAATACCATACATATCCGGTTTCAATAGTTTTTTCAAGTGCCTTCTGATTCATATAAGCCACATTCAGCACTCTTCCGGTCTCTTTGCATTTTACCACAACCGGAATTACAGCATAACGCTGAAAATATTTTGAAGTATCCATTTTTTTGTTAACCCCCACAAATATAACAAAAAATCAAAAATCGAACAAGCTTATCTGCATACTGTCGGGTAAACCTTCGAGCGCACCTGCTTCACGCAGTGCAGCAATAACGCTGCTTGAAACGCCTGCACGTCGCTGAAGTTCATCAACACACATAAACTCTCCTTCTCCGTCATCACGGGCAGCAGCAATAGCCTTTGCCGCATTTTCACCCGTACCGTTGAGAGAAGAGAACGCAAGACGGATTTTACCGTCTTCGATATTAAATACAGTTGCATCGGATTTATACAGGTCAACAGGAAGGAACTCAACACCTCTCGCCTTCATTTCAAGCAAAACCTGAAGTGCAGTAAACTGCGAAAGCTCCTTAGGTGTAGCCTCTTTACCCTTATCGGTAATTTCTCTCATTTTGCGTCTTACCTGGTCTATTGTCGACATAATCAGCGGAGCGGTAAGGTCACCGCCGCGCACTGTAAGATAAGCCGCATAATATGCAACCTTATGATAAATCTTGTACCATCCGAGTCGCAGAGCCGCAATAACGTAAGCAGCGGCATGAGCCTTGGGGAACATATACTTGATTTTCATACACGAATCAATATACCACTCGGGCACATTGTGTTTTCTCATTTCAGCCATATGTTCAGGTGTAAGAAGCTTGGTTGCATTACCTTTACGTACAATCTCCATTATCTTGAACGACATATCAGGCTCAAGACCCTTATGCATAAGGTAAACCATAATATTATCACGTGTACCGATAACCTCTGAAATTGTACACGTACCGTTATGGATAAGCTCCTGTGCATTGCCGAGCCAAACATCAGTACCGTGTGAAAGACCTGAAATCTGCAGAAGGTCAGCAAAGCCCTTTGGCTGAGCTTCAAGGAGCATCTGACGGACAAAAGATGTGCCCATTTCAGGAATTGAAAGCGTACCGGTTTCACAGTCAATGTCCTCAGCTGTTACACCGAGCGGCTCAGGACTGACAATCATTCTGTAAAGCTCTTTATCACAGACATCGGCATCAAGCACCGATACGCCTGTAAAATCTTCGAGATATTTATAAAGCGTAGGAACATCATGGCCGAGATTATCAAGCTTAAGAATGGTATCATGCAGAGCATGGAAGTCAAAGTGAGTAGTAATCGAAGCAGCATCGACATCGTCAGCAGGATGCTGAACAGCAGTAAAGTCCTCAGCCTCGTAACGGTTGGGAACAATAACCATACCGCCGGGATGCTGGCCTGTAGTACGCTTGATACCCGTACAGCCTTTACAGAGTCTGTCAAGCTCCGCATTGTGAACAGACATACCTTTTGCTTCAAAGTACTTTTTGACAAATCCGAACGCAGTTTTATCAGCAACGGTAGAAACCGTACCAGCTTTGAAAACGTGAGTTTTGCCGAAAAGCTCTTCAGTATATCGGTGAGCATAGAACTGATATTCACCCGAGAAGTTAAGGTCGATATCGGGCGATTTATCACCCTTGAAGCCAAGGAAGGTTTCAAACGGTATATCGTGACCGTCGCGTATCATCGGTTCACCGCATACGGGACAATTCTTAGGCGGAAGGTCAAAGCCTGAGCCCACCTCACCTTTGAGGAAAAACTCACTGTGCTTACACTTTTTACATAGGTAAAAAGGAGCAAGCGGCATAACCTCGGAGATACCCGCCATTGATGCGACAAATGAAGAACCGACAGAACCTCGTGAGCCGACATAATATCCGTTATCTTCTGAGTTTTTAACAAGCTTCTGTGCAATCATATAAAGAACGGCAAATCCGTTTTTGATAATTGAGGTAAGCTCTTTTTCAAGTCGCTGAGCAACATATTCGGGAACAGGGTCACCGAACATATTCTTAGCTCTCTCCCAACAGATTCTTGTAAGCTCTTCTTCAGAACCCGGAATATCGGGTGGGAAGTTGCCGTTGGGAATAGGTATAATTCTGTCAATCGCATCTGCAATTTTATTTGTGTTGGTAATAACAACTTCTCTTGCTGTATCCTCACCGAGATAAGCAAACTCCGCAAGCATTTCATCCGTAGTTCTGAAATAAAGCGGTGCCTGCTGATCAGCATCTTTAAAGCCCTGACCCGCCATAAGAATAGCTCTGAAAATACTGTCATCAGGGTCAATAAAATGAACGTCGCAGGTAGCAACAACGGGTTTAGACACCTTATCAGCTATATGCACAAGCTTTCTGTTGAGATTTTCAAGATCGGAATAGCTCTGTATATGCGGAAACTCCTCAGACCTGACAATGAAATCGTTGTTTCCAAGCGGCTGAATTTCAATATAATCATAGAATGAAGCAATATCAAGAAGCTTTTCGTCAGGTTCACCTCGAAGCATTGCTCTGAAGAGCTCACCTGCTTCACAAGCACTGCCTATAATCAGGCCTTCTCTGTGCTTAATAAGTTGACTCTTCGGAATTCTCGGGCGTTTATAGAAATACTCGAGATTTGACATTGAGATAAGCTTATAAAGATTTTTAAGGCCTGTGTTATTCTTTGCAAGTATTATTATATGATACGGTGCAAGCTTTTTATAGTCGGTTTCATCACCGTCAACATCATTTACAAGGTATCCTTCTATACCGAAAATCAGCTTGATATCACTGCCCTTTGCAGCCTTGACCGCATCAGGGAAAGCCTGTACAACACCATGGTCGGTTATTGCTATAGCTTTATGTCCCCACTTAATCGCACGTTTAACAAGGTCTTTTACATCTGTCATACCGTCCATTGCCGACATACGGGTATGCAGATGAAGCTCAACGCGCTTTTCAGGTGCATCATCTGTTTTTGAAACTTTATCAATTATAGCAATCGCTCTTACGTCAATCGTATTCTCACGCGCATATTTATCATACATAACCACACCGCGCAAGAGCACCGTCATACCGTCTTTCAGGTTTTCTGTAAGGTAATTCGTCTCAGATACGGGACCGAAAATTTTTGCAGAATATGAACCTGAATCATCAGAGAAGTTGAATGTAATTATCCTGTTTCTCTGATCTTTTGTTGTACGTATCTCAAGTGAGAAAACATCACCCCAGACAACAACAGTACCGCTGTCCTGAGAGATATCCGCAATTCTTGAAGGTATTTTTGATGGAATCTTTTCACCGTAAATTATTTTCGCATAATCGGTACAAATGGGCAAACCTTCAAAAGTAGGCTTGATAACCTTTTTCACTTCAACGGGTTGCTTTGCAGCTATTTTTTCATCTTCCTGTCGCTGCATTTCCTCGATTGAAATTTTATTTGCATCTTCACGCGCTTCAACCTTTGCAGTAACTGTAATACCGTAAAGTTCATTGATTATTGATGCAAGCTCTTTTTCAGCACCCATACTTTTAAGAACTGCTGCACCTGCCGCAGAAACAGTAAGAGTATACTTATTTCCGATAAGTTCAGCAGTAGCATCTCCCATAAATCCGTTTGCAGGTACTATACGCTGCTTAAGTGCCTCGCTTATGCGCGAAAAATCAATCTCTGCTGATGAATTTGTCTCCTGCTCAAACTGAGGTAAAAGATTGATATTAATAATTGCACGCTCAAGCTTTAGTGCCTGACACAGTTCTTGCTCCATTATTCTTTTACGGGGAGCATCATAAGGTGCGTCGAACACGTCCATTACAAGAACACGCTCAACTGTATTTATGTTTATTTCGATATTGTCATATTCCAGATATTCACGACACAGCTCCGAACCTACAAGAGGCACAAAAAGCTCTGCCAACTGTCTGCCTGTCATTCGCTCAATCCTTAGCTGTACAGCTTGTACAGCAGTTCCTTTCAGTTACATTTTTTCAATTTCATTCATTAATTCTTCAACTAATTTATCTTCGCTGACTTTGCGTATAATCTCACCTTTTTTGAATATGAGTCCGCAACCGTCACCGCCTGCGATACCGATATCCGCTTCTCTTGCTTCACCGGGACCGTTTACTGCACAGCCCATAACAGCAACCTTAAGCGGTTTTTTGCAGTCAGCAAGAAGCTCGGTAACTTTACCGGCAATCTCAATCATATTAATTCTTGTTCTGCCGCAGGTCGGACAGGAAACTATTTCCACCGAGTTCTGTCGTAGATTAAGAGCCTTGAGAATATCAATACCTGCCTTAATTTCTTCAACCGGTTCATCAGTAAGCGAAACACGTATTGTGTCACCAATTCCATGAGCTAAAAGAGAACCTATACCTGCAGCAGATTTAATAATACCCATATGTTTGGTACCTGCCTCAGTTACACCGAGATGAAGCGGATAGTCACACATAGACGCAACTGTCTCATATGCCGCAACAGTATTCTGCACGTTAGATGATTTTATGGAAATAACAATATTGTTAAAATCAAACTTTTCAAGAAGCGATGCGTGATACATTGCACTTTCCGCCATAGCTTCAGGTGTAGGAGAACCGTACTTGGCAAGTATCTCTTTTTCAACGGAGCCCGAATTAACTCCGATACGAATCGGAACGTCAGCATTAGCACAGGCATCCGCAACTGCCTTGACTCTGTCCTCCGAGCCGATATTACCGGGATTTATACGAATCTTGTCAACACCTGCGCTGACACATTCAAGTGCAAGACGGTAATCAAAATGAATATCTGCAACAACGGGTATCTTAACAGCGTTCTTAAGCTCATTTATAAGCCTTACAGCTGCCATATCAGGCACAGCGGCACGGATTATATCGCAGCCTGCTGCCTCGAGCTCTTTAGCCTGAGCAACACTGCCGACAAAATCGTCAGAACGTTTATTGAGCATTGATTGAACAGCTATCGGCTCGTTACAGCCAATATATACATTACCTATCTTAATTTTTCGTGCTGCACGTCTTTCAAACAACGTACTCACCCCTTGATTAATTTTAAAATATCACTGAATGTAACAACAACCATAAATAGTAGCAATAAACCTAAAGCAACCGCATGCACCCAATTTTCATACTTTGCAGGAACGGGCTTACGGAATATCATCTCAAAGATAATAAACAATAAACGACCACCGTCAAGAGCAGGAATCGGCAACAGATTAAAAACGCCGATATTGATAGAAATAAATGCCATTATATTAATTAAAGCGGAATAATCGGTCTGCTTTGAGGATTCCTCGGCAATATCGGCAATTACACCTACGGTACCTATTGGTCCGGAAATTTCATTAAGTCCGTATTTGCCGCTTATAAGGTCACCAAGACTCATCCATACAAGCCTTGCTACCGATGCCGTCTGTTTTAAAGCAGACGACGAAACGGTTATTAAATTTTTATCGACGCCAAGTATTGTCATATCATAAACTATCTGCTCAACGCCGTCTTTTTCGACAGTTGTAAATCTTACGTTGTTAAGATTTACTTTTTTGCCTTCACGTTTAACGGTAATTTCAAGCACTCCGTCATCATCCGTAAACATAAGATATGACAGATCCGAATCTGAAAAAACACGTCTGCCATTAATTTTATATATTTCATCGCCTGCCCTGAGACCGCTTGCTTCAAGCTGGGATCCCTCATCAAACGAATGAATCGTAGTTGTACCTACAAGATCCTGCTGACATATAAGAATTGCCAACAAAACCGTACCAAGAAGAATATTTATAATCGCACCGGCACAGACGATAAGAAAACGCTTCCAGGGAGCTTTTTTGCAAAAAGCCCGCTCATCCTGACTCTCTTCGTCCTCACCCTCCATACTCACAAAACCGCCTATAGGAAAAAGGCGGAGCGAATACTGTGTTTCTTTACGCTTACGCTTTAATAGTGCAGGGCCCATACCGATTGCAAATTCATTAATTTTCACTTTGAATATACGGGCAACGGTAAAATGGCCAAGCTCATGCGAAGTTATTATAAAGCCAAAGAACAAAATCGCAAGTAATATAGGCCAAGCTTTATGCCAGATATTTGCCATATTGCTGACAACAGATAATAAAATAACTACTCCTCCTCAGATGCTTTTCCTGACAAACTCCCTCGCCCAGATATCGGTCTCAAGCACGTCATCAAGTGAATACATCTCTACACGATTACAGTTTTCGAGTGCAGCTGATACAAGGCGTGCTATATCAAGGAAGCCTATCTTACCTTCACGGAAAAGCTCGTTTGCCATCTCGTTTGCTGAGTTGACAGCAGCTGTACAAAGACCGCCAAGTTCAATTGCACTTCTGCAAAGATTGATACATTCAAATGTATCATAATCAGGTTTATCAAAGGTCAACGTCTGCCAATCCTCAAGTCTTAACTGTTTTACAGGTGACTCAAAACGCTGAGGATAAGTCAAGGCATATTGGATAGGTATACGCATATCAGGCACACCAAGCTGTGCAATTACGGAGTTATCGACAAACTCAATAAGAGAATGCACGATACTCTGACGGTGCACAACAATGTCAACGTCTTTGGGTTTCACATCAAAAAGCCATACGGCTTCAATAAGCTCAAGTCCTTTATTCATCATTGAAGCAGAATCGATGGTTATTTTTGCACCCATACTCCAGTTTGGATGTTTTAATGCCTGAGCAACAGTAACTTCCGCAAGCTCTTCCTTGGTTTTGCCGAAGAAAGGACCGCCTGAAGCAGTAAGAATAAGCCTTTTAAGCTCTTTCTTTTCGTTCATGCCCTGCAAAGCCTGAAAAATCGCAGAATGCTCACTGTCAACAGGAAGAATATCCACACCTTTTTCTTTTGCTTTGCTCATAACAAGCTGACCGCCAGCAACAAGCGTTTCTTTATTTGCAAGAGCAATTTTACAGCCGGCATCTATAGCATTAAGCGTGGGTACAAGACCTGCCATACCGACAATGCTGTTAAGGACAATAGCCTGAGAATTATCGGCAGCACATTCGCATACACCTTCAACACCCGACAGCACCTTGATATCTGTATCTGCAAGCCTGATTTTAAGCTCAGCGGCAGCAGCTTCATCAGCCATCGCAACCTTAGCAGGCTTGAATTCACGAGCTTGCTTTTCTATTATATCCGTATTTTTTGAAGCAGTGAGAGCATTTATTCTATATCCGTGCATACGGGCTACGTCAAGCGCCTGCTCACCTATTGAACCTGTTGAACCAAGAACGGTTATAATCTTCTCAGACATTTTTCCTAATCCTTTCAAAAAGGCGAAGCCGCTTTTCTCAAAGCCAACTTCGCCGCAAAATTCACTTATGAAAATACCTTGAGAGAAAAGTTTAATACGCAATAAACAAACGGTGCAACAATGCTTATGCTGTCAAGTCTGTCCATTATTCCGCCGTGACCCGGGATAAGGTTACCGAAATCCTTTATGCCGTAATTTCTTTTGATTGTAGAAGCAATAAGATCGCCAAACATACTGACAACCGGAACAACAAAAGCAAGAACAATCATAAATCCGACAGGAATCGGGAACGGATTATAACAAAGCCAGTTGCATACAAACAGAGCAATAATGTTGATAACTGCAGAGCCGATAACTCCGCCGATTGCACCTTCTACTGTCTTTTTAGGGCTGACACGGGGGCAAAGCTTATGTTTACCAAACTTCATACCTGCAAAAAGAGCAAACGTATCGGCAAAGACTGCACCTGCAAGACAGAACCAAACGAGGAAACGGATATGACCGCGTGTAAGATTATCGTAAATATCCAACATATTACGCATACGAAGGAAACATCCCGTAGCGGTTGGCATAATCAACGAAAACAGTATTGCCATACCGACATGCTCAAATTTAGTTTTACCAAAGTCAGCAACAATTGTTACAAGCATTATTATGCAGTAAGTAATTACTATAGGAAGAATCGGTATATCAAAACCAATCATACCGGAATAACCGTGATAGCCTAACGTCAAAGCCGAAAACAGTAATGACATACCGTAAACAAATTTATTTGTTACTCCTATACTCTTTTCAAGTTCAAACACAGCCATCAAAGTGACAATAAAGACTACTATATCAGGCAGAGGCGTAAACGGGAATGCAACTATAGCTATACCGAGTAATCCCAATGTTATTCCGAATATTACTCTGTTTTTCATAAACAAATCACCTTATTTCTTACACACCGCCGAAACGTCTGTTTCGCTTTGAATAATCTTCAATAACTTTATCCAGGTCTTCGGTGGTGAAATCGGGCCAAAGCTTATCGGTGTACCAGAACTCCGAATAAGCTGACTGCCATATCATAAAATTAGAAATACGCTGCTCACCGCTCGGACGAACAATTATGTCGGGTTCAGGCTGACCTGCAGTATAAAGACCGTCAGATATCATATCTTCTGTTATATCGTCAGGTGACAATTCGCCCTGCTGAACACGTTTTGCAATGTTCTTCACAGAATGAAGGATTTCCGCTCTGCCGCCGTAATTAACGGCAATATTAACAGTAGTTCTTGTCTGATATGCTGATTCACTCTCAGCAGTATCGAACAAATCAAGAATATCCTGCGGCATACCTTCTCGCTCACCCATATAATGCATATGCATTCCTTTCTGGGCATTTTCAGCTTTACGCTCCTGAGCTTCAAGAAGATACTCACGGAAGATATTCATAAGAGCAGCAACTTCTGCAGGCGGACGTTTCCAGTTCTCTGTTGAGAAAGCATAAAAGGTCATACTTTTGATACCAAGATCGCAACC
>JAZSEX010000013.1:0-41552 GCA_045531935.1 Acutalibacteraceae bacterium
GTACTTATCAATATCAGCGCCCATCATTGCCTGACTGTCATCAGTGAGAATACCGAGGTCTCTTGCAATAGCCTTTGCGGTATTGATGTGGTCACCTGTTATCATAATAGGTGTGATACCTGCACTTCGGCACTCAACGATAGCATCCTTAACCTCGGGACGAATCGGGTCAATCATACCGGTAAGACCCATAAAGGTCATATCATATTCAAGTGATTCCGAATCAAAGGCGGTAGGAGCAGAAGTGTACTTCTTGTAAGCAACTGCAAATACACGAAGAGCCTTGTTACCCATACGGGTGTTCTCTTCCATAATCTTGCCGCGGATTTCGTCATTCATTTCGAGGACTTCTCCGTTAATATCAGCGTGGGTACACTTCTTGAGAATTTCGTCGGGAGCACCCTTTGTAAACTGTACGAAGGCACCGTCATAGCTGTGTACTGTTGACATCATCTTTCTGCCGGAATCGAAGGGTACCTCACCGATTCTGGGGTACTTCTCAGCAAGCACCGCCTTAGGAAGCTCAAGAGTCTTTGCATAGTTGATAAGAGCAACCTCGTCAGGCTCACCTGTACCCTTGCCGTCAGCCTCAACCTCAGCATTTGTACAAAGCGCCATTGCTGTAGCGAGCTTCTGCTCATCTTCAGCGAAGTGGTCAACAACTGTCATAACGTTCTGTGTGAGTGTACCTGTCTTATCCGAGCAGATAATCTGAGTACAGCCGAGTGTTTCAACCGCAGTCATCTTACGGATAATCGCATTTTTCTTGGACATATTTGTAACGCCCATTGAAAGAACAATTGTCATAACCGCAACAAGACCCTCGGGTATAGCGGCAACCGCAAGAGCAATAGCAGTAATGAATGAATGAAGTGCGATATCAAAGAATGCAGACTCTGCACCGCCGCCGAAAAGCTCGGGCACAGCAAACTTTGTAATAATATCGTATGCGAAGATAAATACGCACACACCGATAACAAGCTTTGTAAGAATCTTTGAAAGCTGCTCAAGCTTGATTTCAAGGGGAGTCTTGCCTTCTTCAGCAAGAGAAATAGCATTTGCAATCTTACCCATTTCGGTATCCATACCCGTTGCGGTAACAACTGCCTTACCTCTGCCATAAACAAGGGTTGAACCCATGTAAGCCATATTCTTACGGTCACCGAGCGGAATTTCCTCGTCGTCCTTCTTGCCCATAAGTGCTTTTACAAGCTTATTTACAGGCACGGATTCACCGGTAAGTGCCGCCTCTTCAATCTTCATGCTTGCACACTCAAAAATACGGCAATCAGCAGGGATAGCATCACCCGCATCAAGAAGAACAACGTCACCGACTACAAGGTCTTCGCTCTTAACGGTTACAATCTTGCCGTCACGAAGAGTCTTGGTAGTTGCAGCAGACATCTTCTGAAGAGCTTCAACAGCCTTTTCAGCCTTGCTCTCCTGAATAACGCCGAGCACTGCGTTTATGAGAACAACGATAAGGATGATTATAGAGTCTGTCGGCACGACGAATTTGCCTGCCTCAAAAATCTCTGTTGCTGCAGCAATAACAGCCGCAACAAGCAGAATAATAATCATCGGGTCTTTAAGCTGATTCATAAACCTTTTGAAGGTTGAATCTTTTTTTGCTTCTGCGAGCTTGTTTTTGCCGTTTTGCTCGAGTCGCTTTGCCGCTTCTTCGGAAGTCAGACCGGTTTCGGAGCTTTTGACTTCTTCAAAAACAGCATCTGTTTCTTTCAGGTAGAATTGCATGTTTCCAACTCCTTAATTTAATTAAAGGGATAACAAAACTGCTTACAAAATAAAAAAGGCCTTTACCGCATAATGGCATAGTATACCCGTGCGGTAAAAGTCTCACTCTTTAATACATCGGCGAGCAAAAAGCTGTGAATGGCAACCGATATAACACCCGTAAGCGGTGCGAGTTACTCCCCTTTACTTTAGGATTAATTATATATCATTCTCCACGGATTGTAAACAGTTTTCTCACAAATTTACATAAAATACATTACTTTACAAAAGTTTTCAATATTTTTCTTTATATATGTTTATATTATTTTCTTGCAATAGACTATACGCTGTGGTATAATGCTTGTGTATAAGTTTGGGCAATTGTAAAATGAATGCCCCATAACTAAAGTTAAGGAGTAATACAATTATGAAAGGGAAATCATTAATCATTCTTGCTGTGCTTATCACAGCAGCAACTCTGCTTTTTGCAGCCTGTAACAAGCAGACAGGCACGGGTCTTCACGTGTACGTAACCGACGAGCACGGCAATACAGTGCTCGACGCAAACGGTCAACCAAAAACTGAAGAATGGATCACAAGCATTGTCTACGCTACAGATGAAAACGGTGAAACATACACAAATGCTAACGGCGAAAAGGTCACAATCAAACAGACCCGCCCTGCATTTACACAGATTATCGAAGTCAGCGACTTCAAGCTTGACGAAAACGGCAAGCCCGTAACCGACAAAAACGGTGAATACATAAAAGTTCCTGCAACCAAAGTTGTAATAAAAGACGTTACCGATAAAGCAGGCAACAAAGTCACACAGACCGTAGTCGATAACGACGGTAACCCTGTCACAGAAGAGCACGGCCAGGTTGTAACAGAAGTTGTTACGGAGATTGTTACAGAAAAGGTTACCAACTATATCGAAATTACACCCGAGGGTCAGCAGACCGTTTATGACAACGTAATAAAAACCGAAAAGCCGAAGACAACTTCGCTTTACGATAATCCCCTCTACACCGACCGTGAAACAAAGAAGCCTACGTCTTCATCTGCACCCAAGCCCGATAAGCACGTCGCTTCTCAAAGCTGGCTCAAAAACCTTGACGGTAGCGACAACGATACATTCGCTAAGGTTATCTCAGTTGATGCAAACTCGTTCATCGCACTCGGTCAGACAGAATCCAAAGACGGTCCTTTCCAGTCTTTCACACAGACAGGCTACTATTCTTTCCTTGCAAAATACGATAAAAACGGCAACCTCCTCTGGACTTGTCCGATAGGCTCAAGCGGCCATACAAAAATTCACGATATTGCTCTTCTTAAAGACGGCAGCATTATCGCTGTAGGCGAATCAACAGCAAAAGATCTCGGATTCACACCTGATGCAACTTACGAAGCAATTATCGCCAAGGTTTCCTCAACAGGTAAACTCAGCTGGATTAAGAACTACGGCGGCTCCTCAACAGAGTACTTCAAGTGTGTAACAGCTACACCTGACGGTGGCTTTGCCGCAGCCGGCAGATTCACTGCAACAGACGGTGATTTTGCCTCACTTGCACTTAAAGGACTTACACCCGTTTTCGTAAAGTTCGACGCTAACGGCAACATAAAGTGGTTCAACTCATTCAACGGCAGCGGTGCCGACGCAGTAAACGCAATATCCGCCGATGCAAACGGCAACATCTACGGTGCCTGCCAGATTGTTTCATCCGACCTTGACGGTAAGGGTAACCACGGCAGTGCCGATATCGGCATTATCAAGTTCTCATCCTCAGGCACAAAGCTCTGGGCAAGAATGATAGGCGGCAGCAAGAGTGATATTGTAAACGATATCTATGCAGGTGCAAGCGGTTGCGTCTTTGCAGGCAGCTACACCTCAAACGACGGTGATTTCACACTCAACAGAGGCGGCAAGGATGCCTTCATCGGCTTCTGCGACGCACAGGGCAACGTAAAATGGCTCAGAACGTTCGGCGGCCTTAAGAACGATACCTTCAATGCTGTCACTGCAACCCAGTTCGGCTATGCCGCAGTAGGTCTTTCAAATTCCAACAACCGTGATTTCCAGGCTGTCGGCAACAAGGGTGAGTTTGACGGATTCATTATGTCAATCAATTCAGCCGGTACAATCGAGCATGTCAAAGCACTTGCAGGTGCAGGAAACGATAATGTTTCAGACATCTGTAAGCTTGACAGCAAAACCTTCATAGTTGTCGGTGAAACATACTCAAAGACAAACGATTTTGCAGCTTTCAAGCCTTCAGGCTGTTCAGCAATTTTCGGTAAGTACTATATTTATTAATCAAAGTTCGGAGTGATCGGTATAATGAAGTCAAACCGGAATAGAATTATAAGGGTAGTTGCATTTGCGGTAGCCGCATGTTCAATGCTGTGTGCCTGCAACAAAACCAAGCCTGATGACGGAACAACAGAATCTTCAGTACCCGATACTGCTGTTGTTACTGAGCCTTCATCCTTTGAGCAGACAACTGAACACGTTACTCAGCAGACAACATCGGAATCCACCACTGCAGTGCCCGCAACCAAGCCTTCAACGACAAGGCCGGCTTCAACTGCACCCGAAACCACTTCACAGACACAGGAAACAACAAAAGCTCCTTCCGAGCTTACCACAAGACATAAAAATGCACTTGCAAACGCTGTAATTACTGCCGATAAAATCGTCGGTTACCGTCTGATTTCAAAAGAGGAAATCAACAGCATTGCTTCAGACATTGCAGATGAAAGTGAGATATACTACGTTCGTCTGCAGGACGGCACGAACACCTATTATATGGCAGTCAATCTTCAGACTGCACAGGCACTTGCGCTGAGCAACCCCCGCGTATTGCGTGAGCTCTGCCGTCAGCTCGATGAAAAACAGCAGCTTATGGCTGATAAAGATACCGAATACGTACTTATGGATTATACTCACCTTGTAGGTGAGCTTGAGGTGCACTATCTCGGCTATATGCTCACGGGTGCCCTCGGTGCGGAGAACGGCCCGCTCTCGTCTTTCTATCGCTCATGCCGGGTCGCTGACCTTAATATCGACGAAAGCAGATTCGGTCCTATAATTGACGTAATCGGCATAATCTACGGTTAATCTAATTTTATATAAAACTTGCGGAGGTCTGATTAAAATGAACAACATCCACCAGCTTTACGAACTCTGGCAGAAAAACGCCGTACTCGACAGCGACCTTACTGACGAGCTTAACGCAATAAGCGGCGACGAGGAAGCAATCCTCGACAGATTCTACAAAACTCTCGAATTCGGCACAGGCGGTCTGCGCGGCGTTATCGGCGCAGGTACAAACCGAATGAACGTATATACAGTTGCTCAGGCAACTCAGGGCCTTGCAAACTACCTCAACGAAGCGTTTGACGAACCCAGCGTTGCAATCGGCTACGACTCACGAATCAAATCCGACGTATTTGCAAAAGAGGCAGCAGGCGTACTTGCCGCAAACGGCATCAAGGTTTACTTCTTCCCTCACCTTGTACCCACACCCATGCTTTCATTCGCAGTACGCAGACTCGGCTGCAGCTCAGGTATCGTTATCACTGCAAGCCACAATCCTTCAAAATATAACGGCTACAAGTGCTATGCTCCCGACGGCTATCAGATGACCGACGAAGCAGCCGCAAGAACACTTGAGTACATCAATAATATTGATATCTTCAACGACGTCAAGCGTATGGATTTTGAAGATGCACTTGCAGAAGATATGGTTGACTATATCGAAGGCTGGCTTCTCAACGAATTCTATGACCACTGTGACTCTCAGCGTCTTGATAAGGATATCTGCAAGAAGAGCGGTCTTAAGGTTATCTACACACCTCTTAACGGTACAGGTAACCGCCCCGTACGCACAATGCTCGGCAGACTCGGTCTTGAAGAAATCAGAATCGTGCCCGAGCAGGAAAATCCCGACGGCAACTTCCCCACCTGTCCTTTCCCGAATCCCGAAATCGATCAGGTATTCGAGCTTGCAATCGAGATGACAAAGGACTTCCCTGCAGACCTTCTTCTCGCAACCGACCCTGACTGTGACCGTGTAGGTATCGCAGTAAGACACAACGGCAAATACATTCTTATGACAGGTAACGAAGTCGGTGTTATGCTCTGCGAATACGTACTTTCACGCCGCAAGGCACTCGGCACTCTGCCTGAGAAGCCGATAGTTATCAAGTCATTTGTCACAACTGACCTTGCTCAGGTAGTTGCCGACAAATACGGTGCAGAAATGCGCAATACTCTCACAGGCTTCAAATACATCGGTGAAATCATCAGCCAGCTTGACGAAGCAGGTGAAGCTGACAGATACGTTCTCGGTATGGAAGAAAGCTACGGCTACCTCTTCGGCTCACACGCAAGAGATAAGGATGCTGTTGTATCCGCAACAATGATTGTTGAAATGGCAGCTTACTATAAATCACTCGGCAAAAACCTTTATGAGGTTATGGAAGATATCTATGCCGAGCATGGTATGTATATCAATACACTTTCCAACTTCTCCTTTGAGGGTGCAAGCGGTATGGAAAGAATGAAGCAGATGATGAACGATATGCGTACAAATCCGCCTAAGGAGTTTGCAGGTCTTGAGGTTATAGGTGTATCCGACTACCTTACAAGCGTTGCACTCAACACCGTAACGGGCGAAACATCTGCAATCGACCTTCCCAAGTCAAACGTACTTCAGTATAAGCTTCCCAACAACAGCTGTGCTATCGTACGTCCCTCGGGTACAGAGCCCAAAATCAAGGTTTACATCACAGCCTGTGCAGCAGACCGTGAAAAAACAACCGCACTCGCAGATAACATTATCAGCGATATGAAAAAAGCCCTCGGCGTATAATCACACATGCAGAGCCGCTCTCTCAGGCGGCTCTGCTGTACATTGATAAAAGGAACAGGTAAAACAAATGAACCAGAAAATGATAAGAATCACCGCACTTATTCTCGCAGCACTTATCATCGGCAGCGTTTTTATTGCCGCAATATCAAGTGCCGCTCAGTAACCCCCTCTTACATTACTATTTAAAAAACAAACCACAGTAACAAGGGGAAATCAGCTTGAAAAAAAGCAACAAACACAAACTCAGATTTGACACAGAGAAAAACACACGGTCATTACGCTTCAAGCGTTTTGCCGTTGCTTTTTCCTGTTTTTTCATACTTTTAGCCTCAATATCTTTTTTACTGCTTCTCAAGCATTATGATTTTGACCTTTCAGCCATTGCTTCGCACGGTGAAAAAGATCAGACAGCAGAAGAAACTACATTAGCCCCCGCTCCCGAAGTTGAAGGCGTACGCAATTATCTTCTGCTCTGCACTGCAGACGGAAACAACAGCATACGCTTTATATCCGTTGTAACTGCAGACTTAAACCAAAAGCTTCTCAGCATCCGTCCTCTTGACCCTGATGCAAGTGTTTCTGTAACAGGCTGCAGCGGCAATTTCAGCCAACAGCTTGACTACGGCGGTACAGCTCAGCTTGTGCTTGCCGTTGAAAAATCAAGCGGAATGAAAATTGATAAATATATCCGCAGTACGGACAGCAAGTTCAAATCAATAATCAACTATGTCGGCGGAATTGAAGTCAACGTCGAAAAACAGATTGATATCCGTACTCCCGAGCTAACTGCGGTTATTGCCAAAGGGTCTCAGACTATGACGGGTGATACTATGCTCAAATATATGCGTTGTTTTGAAAACAGTCCCGAAAAGCAGGCAGGGATTATAGCCGATATGATCGAGCAGAAAATAACCTCAGCTAACCTCAATAAGGCTGATATCTACTACAAAAAAATAATCAACCTCAGCGAAAGTGATATTTCAATAGTTGATTTTGCCGATATGAAGCGTAGCTTCCGTGCTTTACTTTACGACAGAAACACTGTCAGCGTTTCTGTCAGCGCAGAAGGTTAAGCCTATGAAACGTTTGAAGCGTGCCGCTGTTTCCCTTGCGGTTATTGCGGTTATAAACCTTATTGTTATGAATGTGCTTGACGGTGTATTCAGCAAAAGAGAATTCACCGCAGGCAACTATGACGGTTATCATTACCTTAATCTTGACGAAACCGAAAAGCAGGCATACACGGCAGTAAAAAAAGAGATTTACACTTTCCCGAAAAAAATAGAAACTCCCGTGCTTACCAAGGCTCAGCTTGAGGATGTACTCAACGCACTTGTGTATGACGACCCTATGATGTTTATGCTGAACACCTGCAAGCTTATAACGCAAGGCTCGCGTGCATTCTTTACGCCCGATTACAGTGTGAATAAAGAAGAATACGCACGCTGTAAAGAAAGAATAAATACCATAGCAAACACAATAAAAAACACTGTGTCAGAAAAAAGTGATTATGACAAAGCTCTTTTCTGTCACGATTACATAATAACAAATTGCGATTACAGCGACACCGATGTTATAAACGAAAGCTCTGCTGTCGGCGTATTTATTGACGGCAAGGCAAAATGTTCGGGCTATGCCAAAGCATACAAGCTGTTGCTTGACCACATCGGTATAGACTCTGTACTCGTAACCGGCACAGCTACCGACCGTGAGGGCAACTCGCTCAGCCATATGTGGAATGCCGTCAGGTTAGGTGACAGCTGGTGTTATACAGACACTACGTGGGATGACCCCATAACCAAAGAGGGCAAAAAAATATGCCGTCATATCTATTTCAATATGACTGAAGAAATGCTTCGCAGAACTCACAGTGATTTCACTTTCAATGAAGCCTGCGATACCCCCTCTTTATATTATTACATTATAAATAACGCTTATTTCAACGCTTGTGACGAAAGCTTTTTACCTGCTGTGTCTGCCCTTATTGCACAATCCGCAGAACAAGACACAGGAAAAATTGAGATTATGCTATCAGACGGACAGGTAATGTCACAGGCAACCGATTACCTTTTCGGCAAAGAAAAAATTTACCGTGCACTGGAAACAGCCGCACTTGAAACCGATTTACCGCTTGTTACCGACTCGGTGAAATATGCGGTTGACAAAGACGAATTTCTGATAACAATACTTTTTGAAACAGAGGGATAAATTATGGACAAGCCGAGAATTGAAGCAGCTGTAAGAGAGCTCCTTATTGCAATAGGCGAAGACCCGGACAGAGAGGGTCTTGTTGAAACACCTAACAGAGTCGCCCGTATGTATGAGGAAATCTACGCAGGCCTCGAGGAAGACCCCAGAAAACACCTCAAAATTTTTAACGAAGATAATAACGACGAAATGGTAATTGTACGTGATATACCGCTTTATTCCATCTGCGAGCATCACCTTATACCGTTTATCGGCAAGGCACATATTGCATATATTCCCGGCAACGGCAAGGTTATCGGTCTGTCAAAGCTTGCAAGAATTGTCAACTGCTTTGCCAAAAGGCCTCAGCTTCAGGAGAGACTTACCGCTCAGGTTGCAGATTTCCTCGACGAAAACCTTCAGCCTCAGGGTGTTGCTGTCGTTGTTGAAGCAGAGCATCTTTGTATGACAATGCGCGGTGCCCGTGCTTCAGGCAGCCAGACAAGAACATCCGCAATGCGCGGTATTATGAGAAGCGATGCAAGAACAAGAGCAGAGGCACTCTCGCTCCTTTCCGGCACTCGATGAGGTTAACGCTATGCCGTTTACAGCTAAAAACTTTTCGTTGGATTTCACTGACGGTGCCGCAGTAATGGCTGTTATAAATCTTACTCCCGATTCATTTTATGAGGGCAGCCGCTACAGCTCACAGCAAGCAGTTGAGTATGCAAAACAAGCCTGCAAAAAAGGTACCGCAATACTCGATATCGGCGCACAGTCAACCGCACCGGACAGTACCCCCATAACCGACGAAGAAGAAATAGAAAGACTTATTGAACCTCTTAAAGCAATACGTAAGGTCTGCCACGCGCCTATAAGCGTCGATACATTTTCGTTAAGGGTTGCAAAAGCGGCACTTGAAAACGGAGCCGATATAATCAACGACGTCAGCGGTAAAGCCTCCCCCGAAATGGCTGAATTAATTGCAGCACACGGTGCAGGCTGGATAGTAATGCACACCGGCGGATTATCCTCTGCTGAAGAAAGAATCGAAAGCACCGACATCAAGGAAGAAATCAATTCTTTTTTTGAAAAAGCCGTACGCACTGCCGAGGAAAAATCACTCTCACGCAATCAGCTTTGTCTTGACCCGGGTATCGGCTTCGGTAAATCCCGCGAAGACGACCTTGATATAATTGCTAACTTTTATAAACTTAAATCTCACGGCTGTGCAAAGCTTGCCGCACTTTCACGCAAAAGAGTAACAAAGCTCTGCGGTGATGCACTCACCGGTACCGTTATTTCAAACGCTGCCTGTATTGCAGGCGGTGCAGATATAATAAGAGTACACGATATTGAGCAGGGATTTGCCGCAGCAAAAATGGCAAAGCTTCTCACGGAGGCAAGAAATGGATAAAATCATTATAGACTCACTTAAAATCTTTGCATATCACGGTGTCAATCCGGAGGAAACACAGATGGGTCAGTGGTTTGTGCTTGACATTGAAGCGTGGGCTGACCTGACTAACGCCTGCGCAACGGACGAGCTTGACGATACGGTAAGTTATGCCGCAATCATCAAAACCGTAAAACGCACTATGACCGAAAAGAATTGCAAACTGCTTGAGCACGCTGCACAGCGAACTGCAGATGCAATATTCAGTGAACACAGTAAAATACAGCGAATCCGAATCAGACTCAGAAAACCTGATGCACCGATAAAAGCCGATTTCGGCTTTGTAGCTGTAGAAATTGAGAGGGACAGAAATTGAGTACGGTTGTTTTAGGCCTCGGTTCAAACCTTGGCGACAAAAGAAAAAATCTTAATACGGCAGTACACGCACTGTCACTTCTGCCCGATACAAAAATAACCGCAGTTTCGGGAATTTATCAGACCAAACCCGTTGGCTTTGACGACCAGGATGATTTTCTCAACGCCGCAATATGTATCGAAACCAATCTTTCACCTCACGCAGTCCTGGGTGCCTGTCTCGGAATTGAAGCTTCAATGGGCAGAGTAAGGCTTCACAAAAACGGACCCAGAGTAATCGATATCGACGTGTTAATTTATGAAAGCTACTTTTCCGACAGTTTTGAGCTCACCCTGCCTCATCCGAGAATAAAGGAGCGAGCTTTCGTAATGGTACCTATGCTTGATTTATTCCCTTCAGGCAGAGCTCCGGGGATTTACTTCCTACCGTATCTGCGCGAAATAAGCACAGACGGTGTCGAAAAAACAGACCTTGATATCCTTGTACCTTAATTATACCTTAAATAAATGGGAACAATTTACAGTATTTTTGTCAAACTGTTGTGCAATACATACAATAAGATGTTCGCAATTTGTCTAAATAGTAAATGTTTTTAAGAATCATAAAAAAATATTTGACTAAATTATGAACGTTTGATATACTAAAACATGATATTACTTATCGCTATGCGAAAGGAGATAACAATGAAAAAGAATATAATCATCTACATCGTTGCAGGTGCAATCGTTCTTGCGGGTCTTGCAACAGCCGGTGTTTTTGCATTCAAGAAAATGAACGGCAATCCCGGTGAAACTACAGAACCTACACTCAACTACGGTGAGGTAACAGACTTCGGCGAAAACGGTTACGAAATTGTCGAGCCCCCCACAGATGAGCTGCTCACAAACGAAAACGGCGAGCTTATCGAGTACGTTACAGACGAAGAAGGCAGCACATTCGAGGTTGTTCTTCAGACAAATGCTAACGGCGAAACAGTAACAAAGGACAACGGCGAAAAAGTAACAGCAGCTAACAAGCCCACTCAGGTTGTTACAACAAAGCCCGGCACTAAGCCCGCAGGCACAACAAAGCCCGGCACCAAGCCCGTTACCACAACTAAGCCCGGCGGTACAACAGGCAACAACACCGGTCTCAGCGGCGGTAACACTGTCCAGAAGAATCCTGACGGCTCACAGAACATTATCAAGCCCGACGGTTCAATCGCACTCAGCTACTCATACAGCGAGGCAGGTAACTACTTCTACACAGACGACGATCCCTGGCAGAGAAACTTCGGTTTCAACCGTCTTTACGATATCGGTGCAGTATTCACCGTTATGTATCTTGACACATTCCACGTTTACTACAACCACAACGGCTACGACTGGATGGTTCAGTTCTGGAAGGGTCAGTACGGTCTTCTCTTCCTCGGCGGTGAAATCGGTCTCTACTACAAGGATCCCTCAAAGACAACTCCTCACTACAACTGTGCTGAGGAAGATATGGAAATCAATATGCAGATGTCCGTATACCGTGGCGACGAGTACAAGGAACTCTTCACACGTCCCTATGCTCCTCACTGGTGGACAACAGCATTCGTTCCCGGCAAGCTCAAGAAGTTCTCCGACCGTACAGAGCTTACAATGGTCGCTAAGCTTGAGTTCAAGAGCGTAGAAGAACGCGAAAAGTTCTGTAATGCACTTGAAAAGATTGACGACGTTGACGGCAACCGTTTCAGATATTCAAGCCAGATTTCAATCAGCAAGCCCGAGTACTACACATACAACGGCAGCACTGTTGACCTCGTATGGCGTTACCTTGATGAGGACCGTGTAACACCTCTCAAGCCCATTGCAACAACAACTCAGAAGCCTGTTACAGGTGAAACAACAACAAAGAAGCCCGAGACAACAAAGCCCACAACGGCTCCCACAACAAAGCCCATCGTAACTCAGGCTCCTTCATATAACTGATAAAATTCAGAGCTGATTCACTGTAAAGTGAGTCAGCTCTTTCTTTTGCCTGTTAATCAAGCATACCTCTTATATCACTTCTGATTTCGCTTGCGGCATCAGAAAGCCCTTCACTTACTTCTCCTGCCGCACTGCTCATTTCGTTCATAACTCCGCCATTTGTTGTATTAGCTCTTGTTGTCGTTACTGCAGACGTGGCGGGAGCTTTTGTAGTCGTTATCTTGCCGTCATCGGCACCGCCGCACGCAGCAAACACAACGCTCATCAGCACAATAAAAGAACCCATTAATGCTGCTTTGAATTTCACGGTATAAAACCTCTTTTCTTAAAGATCGTCGGCATCCTGCTCGGGAGTAAGATCATCGGCATCGTAAGGTATGCCTCTGTAACTTCCCAGAACATCGATAGGGGTACTTTCATCTGCTGTTTCCCAAAGCGACACCATGCTTTCAACAATGTGCTTATTTTTGCTGAATTTAGTTCTTCTGTCGTTTTTATCATACATCATTGTAAACTCTCTCCTCTCAATGAAAAAGGACCGTTATAAGGGCAGTAATCCCCGCACCTGTACCTGCCGCTGCTGCCATATAAGCGACCGTTCGTATTTTACTGCGTACCATCCTTGTCATGGGCGGTCTGTCTGACTTACCTGCGATGGCATTCGCACGCTCTCTCAGCCTGCCTTCGCTGACGCTCACACACTCCGGCTTTACAAAAAACAACACGCGCTCAAAATATTCACAATCCGTTTCGCTTATCTCAATAACCTGTCTGTTGACACCTCTGATCATTTTTGTTCCCTTTCTTATTTGCCGTATTTTATCGGTCTGACGCAGAGATATTTTTAGCTTTTTTCACTGACGATATTCACTGCTTTTCAGTTGTAAAAGTTTTCAACATTTACAACCCGTATAGTGGAAATCATTTGTTCGGTGTGGAAAACCGTGTGAAAAATGTGAAAAAACCGCTTTACAGCGTTAGTTTTCCACCAAAATCAGTCTTGAAAAGGCAATTTCTTTACATTTTGTAAAATTACAGTAAGTTATTTACGCTTTACAAAATATGACAAAATTTGAATAAATTTGCCCATCTTTTTTCTTTTTCGTCACAATACATACACAATATAAATTTATAATTATTACAGTATCTTTCTTTATCCGAGGTTAAATAAATGGAAATTATAAAAAACGACAAATATATTACGGTTAAAGATTTCGGCTCGTTTGATCTTGGTCTGAGTGCCGACTGCGGTCAGGCATTCCGTTGGAAAAAAGACGAAAATGAAATATGGCACGGCATAGCATACGGCAAGCATCTTAAAGCAAAGCAAGCCGAAAATGAATTGATTTTCTATACGTCTGCCGAAGAATTCGAATCAATCTGGAAAGATTATTTTGACCTCGAAACAGATTACTCTGCAATCTGCGAAAAATTTTCCGCAGACGGGAATCTGCTCAAGGCTGTCACCTGCTGTCCCGGTATTCACATAATAAAGCAGGAACCCTGGGAAGCACTGTGCTCATTCATAATCTCACAGAACAACAATATCCCCCGCATAAAAGGTATAATTGAGCGTCTTTGCGAAACATTCGGCACTGAAATTGACGGCGGCTTCACTTTCCCCGATGCCGCAAATCTCGCAAAACTCGAACCTGAGGATCTTGCACCTCTGCGTGCAGGCTTCAGAGCAAAATATATTATTGACGCTGCACGCAAGGTTTCAAGCGGTGAAGTCGATTTTGATAAAATCAAAAATTCACCGATTGAGTTTGGCAGAGAAGAGCTTCAGAAAATATGCGGTGTAGGTGCAAAGGTCGCAGAATGCACCTTGCTTTACGGCTTTTACAAGGTCGATGCCTTCCCTGTCGACGTATGGGTAAAGCGTATTATGTCCGAAATGTATCCGAACGGCTTTCCCGAATGTGCTGACTCAGTCAAAGGAATAGCTCAGCAATATCTTTTCCACTGGAGAAGAAATTATTTTTGATAAAAATAAAGCACAGAAATAAACAAATTATAAACTTTAATCTATTTTTGTACTCAAGTACAAAAAACTCTTTACAAATAAAAAAACAGACTATATAATAAAAACAGAAGATTACGGAGGGTGTGTAATGGAACAGGCAAGACGTTCACGCAAAAAAGAACAGACCCACCGCTCAATAATGCACAGCGCAAAGGTGCTTTTCGAGCAACACGGTATAAACAACGTCACAATCGAGCAGATTGCCGAAAATGCCGACGTTTCACGTTCAACCTTCTTTTCGCATTTTGATTCGCTTGACAGCCTGCTTACCGAAATTGCCGCAGAAGAAATCAACGACATCTTCTCTGCAATCGAGGCTGATGAGGCTGAGCCGAGTGTCGCTGCGGTTTTCCGCCAGCTCAATTCCGACACGTATGCCTACCCCTACCTGATGGGTGAGCTTTTTATGAGAAGCATACTTTCACCCGGTGAAAGTGCAGTCGCACGAGTCGACCACCTTCTCCGCACGGAAATCGGTCAGGGCAACTACAAAAAAATGCTCGAAGTATTTGATTCAAAAGATATCTCAGCATTTATATTCGGAGCTTATTTCGGTCTTATATTTCAAAAGTTTATGAATAATGAACCGTTTGAAAACCCGACCGAAACTAACGATAAAATACAAAAATTAATTAAATTTTTCAAGAATCAGGAGGAACAACAATGAGCAACGGTTACGCAATCAGCAACTGGCAGGACGCTAAAACCATTTACGCTAAGCTTGCCAAACTCACATCTCAGCCCATCTACAGTGTTTCAGACGATGAGCTTAAGAGAGTACTTGAGCACTTCGAAACAAAGTGTGCAAAGTCCAAGGAAATCACAACAGAGGCAAAGAAGTACATTCCCGGCGGCGTTCAGCACAACCTCGCCTTCAACTATCCCTTCCCCATCTGCGTAACAAAGGCAGAGGGTGCATACCTCTACGACCTTGACGGCAACCAGTACATTGACTTCCTTCAGGCAGGCGGTCCCACAATTCTCGGCTCCAACTACGAGCCCGTTCGCGAAAAGGTTATGGAGCTTCTCAACACATGCGGCCCCGTAACAGGTCTTTTCCACGAGGGTGAGCTTCTTCTCGCTAAGGAAATCAACAAGCATATGCCCAACGTCGAGATGTTCCGTATGCTCGGCTCAGGTACAGAGTCCGTTATGGCTGCAATCCGTGTAGCACGTAACGCAACAAAAGCAAAGAGAATCATTAAGGTCGGCGGTGCATACCACGGTTGGTCCGATCAGATGGTTTACGGTCTTAAGATTCCGGGCAGCCGTCAGTTCCTTGAGTCTCACGGTATCCCCAGCGGTTCATACAGCACAACTGATGAAGTCAGACCCAATGACCTTCATATGCTCGAAAAGATGCTCAAGCTCAACAAGATGCGCGGCGGCACAGCAGCAGTTATCGTAGAGCCCGTTGGTCCCGAAAGCGGTACTCGCCCGATCGATAAGGACTACAACAAGGGTGTTCGCGAGCTTTGCAACAAGTACGGCTGTCTCTTCATCTTCGACGAGGTTGTTACAGGCTTCCGTGTAGGTCTCGGCGGTGCTCAGGGCTACTTTGACGTTGTTCCGGACCTTACAATCTTCGGTAAGGTTGTCGCAGGCGGTTACCCGTCAGCAGGCGGTGTCGGCGGTAAGAAGGAATTTGTCAGCGGTATGGCAGCAGGCGTTGGTACAATGATGAAGCGTGCATACGTCGGCGGTACACTCGCAGCTAACCCGCTTTCATCCTACGCAGGCTACTGCGCAATTCAGGAAATCGAGAAGACAGACGCTTGTGTCAAGGCAGGTCTTGCAGGTGACAGACTTACAGCAGGTCTCCAGCAGCTTGTCGATAAGTATTCTCTCCCCTACGTTGTTTACAACCAGGGCTCAATCGTTCACCTCGAGTGCACAGGTGCAATGAGCTACGACTTCAGCTCAATGAACCTTCTCGGCTCTGTTCTTCCTCTCCTCAAGGCAAAGCCCGAAATGCTTCGCCGCAAGGTTGCTATGGAAGAAATGGGCGCTGCTTACATGGCACACGGTATCGTCACTCTTGCAGGCAGCCGTCTCTACACATCTCTTGCTGATACAGACGATGTTATCGACGAAGCACTCAACAGATTTGAGGACGTATTCAAGAACGTAACAGTCTGCACAAGAAACCTCGATAAATAAGTTAAATAAGCTTAAATAATAAATCCGATGATTATTCGTACGAATAATCATCGGATTTTTCTATATGAGTTGCAGCAGAGTCAAGCCCTTGCCTGCGTTCGTAGAAAAAGCCCGCGAAACAAATCGCGGGCTTGAATTTTAATTACCCTTCTGCTCAGCAAGCTCTTCGAGGTATTCATCATAAGTGATTTTCTTATCGAAGAAGCTGCCGGGTGTAACATCAATCAGTCTGTCGGCAATGGTCTGGATAAACTGATGGTCGTGCGAAGTGAAAATAACACTCTCAGGGAATTTGGTAAGACCCTCATTGAGTGAAGCAATAGACTCAAGGTCAAGGTGGTTGGTAGGCTCATCGAGAAGAAGTACGTTTGCACCGCTGAGCATCATCTTACAAAGCATACAGCGTACTCTCTCACCACCTGAAAGTACCTTCGCCTTCTTTGTTGCCTCTTCGCCCGAGAACATCATTCTGCCAAGCCAGCCTCTGACGTCGGTTTCAAATACAAGGTCGGAGTAGCGGCGTATCCAGTCTGTAAGGCTGTCCTCAACACCGTCAAAATACTCACTGTTATCACTCGGGAAATATGAGCGTGAGGTTGTGACACCCCATTTGATTGTACCCTCATCGGGCTCAATCTCCTCTGCAAGAATCTGAAGCAGGGTTGTTTTTGCAAGTGTGTCACTGCCTATAAGAGCAACCTTCTCTCGGGGAAGGATTGTAAACGAAACGTTGTCGAGAACCTTTTTGCCGTCAATGGTCTTGCTGATATTACTTACGGTAAGCAGCTCGTTACCGACCTCTCTGTCGGGCTTGAAAGAAACGAACGGGAAACGGCGGGAAGAAACGGGAATTTCCGCAACGTTGATATTATCAAGAAGCTTCTTACGGCTTGTAGCCTGCTTTGATTTGGAAGCATTTGCACTGAATCGTGCAATAAATTCCTGAAGCTCTTTAATCTTTGCCTCAGCCTTTTTATTCTGCTCACGCAGCTGACGCTGAGCCATCTGTGTATATTCGTACCAGAAGTCGTAGTTACCTACGCTCATTGTAATTCTGCCGAAATCAATATCAACAGTATGTGTACAGACCTTGTTGAGGAAGTGTCTGTCGTGAGATACAACGATTACGGTACTGTGCAGGTCTATAAGGAATTCCTCAAGCCAGTGGATTGCATCAACGTCAAGATGGTTGGTAGGCTCGTCCATAAGCAGAATATCCGGCTGGCCGAAAAGAGCCTGAGCCAGAAGAACTTTAACCTTTATATCACCGGGCAGATTCTTCATCTGCTCATAGTGATATTCATTTGTAACACCGAGACCGTTGAGGAGAATTTCCGCATCGCTTTCGGCACTCCAGCCGTCCATTTCGGCAAAGGTCTCCTCAAGCTCGCTGATTCTCATACCGTCTTCCTCGGTAAATTCCTCTTTGCAGTAGAGAGCCTCTTTCTCGTCGATAATCTCGACTAGCTTCGGGTTACCGAGCAAAACCGTGCGGATAACATCGCAATCGTCAAATGCAAAGTGGTCCTGTCTGAGGATTGAAAGACGCTCACCGGGGGTAATTACAACCTCGCCCTTGTTAGGCTCGATTTCACCTGAAAGAATCTTGAGGAATGTGGACTTACCTGCACCGTTTGCACCGATGATGCCGTAGCAGTTGCCACGTGTAAATGTAAGATCAGCACCTTGAAAAAGGGTTCTGCCGCCATATTGAAGTGTAACGTTAATTGCCTGAATCAATTCTTTTTATTTCCTTTCTTATTTCTCTTCCCAGAGCTTAATCATTATTTTACCTGCTTTGTATATATCACCGCAGCCGAGTGTGATTACAAGGTCTCCGCTTTCGGCATTATCAACTACGTATTTTGCTACCTCATCAAAGGTATTGAACCACACACTGCCGGGAATTTTCTCGGCAAGCTGTGAAGTATACACACCGAGTGTGTTGACCTCTCGTGAGCCCATAATTTCGGTCATAACAACCTCATCAGCAAGGCTGAGCACACGTGCAAAATCATCCATAAGAAGTGAAGTACGGGTATATGTAAACGGCTGATGCACCGCCCATACCTTTCTGTACTGCATTTCTTTGGCAGCCTTGAGCGTTACCTCAAGCTCTTTGGGGTGGTGAGCATAGTCATCAACAAGCGTTATTCCGTTCCACTCGCCGATTTTTTCAAATCTTCTGCCTGCACCGCCGAAGCTTTCAACTGCAGCAGCACTGTCTCTGATATCAACACCGCTTACCCAAGCAGCCGCAACTGCAGAGAGTGTATTAAGCACGTTGTGCTCACCCGGCACTGCAAGCTGTACCGTGCATACGTTTTCACCGTTGTGACATATGTCAAACTTAGCATACGCACCGCGTGTATAGCTGATGTTTTCGGGGTAGAAATCACAGTCCGGAGTATAACCGTATGTAACAAGGTTCTTTTCATCTGCATTTTCTACCGCTTTCATAACCTCAGGGTCAGACTTGTTGATTACAAGCGTGCGTGTTGTAAGGTTGCAGAATTTTGTAAATGAAGCAATAAGGTTATCCATAGTCTTGAAATAATCCATATGGTCTTCATCGATATTGAGAATTACCGCAACGTCAGGCGAAAGGTCAAGGAATGTATCAACAAATTCGCAAGCCTCGCATACAATATTCTCAGTCTCACCTACTCTGCCGTTTGAGCCGGTCAGAGGAAGCCTGCCGCCTATAACGGCACTCGGGTCAAGACCTGTTTTAATCATAATATGTGTCAGCATAGATGTTACGGTTGTTTTGCCGTGTGTACCGCATACGCAGACAGCATTGTCATAAAGCCTTGTGATCGCACCGAAAAGCTTAGAGCGTTCAAAAGTCGGAATACCCGAAGCCTTTGCTGCACAAAGCTCGGGATTGTCGGGCAGAAGTGCCGCAGTATAAACAATCATCTCGGCACCCTCAATATTTTCAGCCTTCTGAGGCATTGATACGGGTATTCCGAGTGCACGCACTCTTGCCAACGTCTCGCTTTCATTAACGTCAGAGCCAGATATTTCATAGCCCTGAGCGTGAAGAATTTCAGCAAGCGGACACATACCGCTGCCGCCTATACCTATAAAGTGAACTCGCTTTATCTCTTTGAGAAGCTGATCTATTGTCTTCAAAAGTCATCACCTCTTGGTAATTTCTGTTTCACAACTTCTAATTATATCACATATTATGTTTTAGAGCAATTTATTTTATATAATATTTTTCGACAAAAACGGAGGCGGTAAAATGAAAAACTACCTTTTTGTCGGCGGTGACGAGCGTCAGGCTTTTGCCGCCGGATATATAAAAAACATCGGTAATGCGGTAAGCTTTGCCCACACCTATACAGAACTGAAAAATCAAATATCGCAAGCTGATATCATTGTTTTACCCTTACCTCTTACTCGTGACGGAAAGCACATAAATTCCGCCCCTGAAAACGGACTTATAACCCTCGAAGAACTGATTTTTCTGCTCCGTGAAGGTATGACCGTAACCGGAGGTATGATTGATAAAGATATTACACAGGCAATCGAGCGTAAAGGCGTAACACTTTACGATTACTATCAATCTGAAGCTCTTGCGATATACAATTCCGTATCAACTGCAGAGGGCGTAATTTACGAGCTTATCGGCAACAGTAACATCAACCTTAAAGGCTCTAAAACCCTTGTAACAGGCTACGGTAAAGCCGGTTCAGCGATCTGTAATCTACTGTATTCATTCGGTAGTGAAGTGGTTGTTACCGCACGCTCAAACAGAGATCTTGCAACAGCGGAAACACGCAACTGTAAAGCTATACCACTTTACGATATACACAACCTTACAACCGACTTTGACTTTGTTGTCAATACCGTCCCTGCACTTGTAATTGACGAAAAACTTATCAGCAAGCTCAAAAAAGACTGCTTAATGCTTGAAATTGCTTCTGCACCTTATGGAATTGATTTTGATGCTGCCGAAAAGCACGGAATAAGGGTCATAAAAGCCCCATCTTTACCCGGAAGAATATCCCCTAAAAGTGCAGGCGAAGTAATAGCCCAAACCATACTGAATATAGAAAAAGGTACGGTGAGCCTTAAATGAACAACTTTAAAATCGGCTTTGCAATGTGCGGCTCATTCTGCACATTTGACAAAGCGATTGAACAAATGGCAATGCTCAAAGAAAAAGGTGCCGAAGTAACACCCATAATGTCACAGACGGCTTACACAACAGACACTCGCTTCGGCAAAGCAAAAGACTTAAACAGCCGCATCGAAAGCATATGCAAAAAAAGCATAATTCATACCGTAGAGGATGCCGAGCCTATAGGGCCTCAAAAAATGTTTGATATCCTTCTTGTAGAGCCGTGCACGGGCAACACACTCGCAAAACTCGCCTGCGGTATAACCGATACAGCAGTAACTATGGCTTGCAAGTCGCACATACGAAACGCTAGACCCGTTCTGCTCGCGGTATCTACAAACGATGCCCTCGGCAGCTCGGCAAAGAATATAGGTCATCTGCTCAATTCCAGAAACATTTATTTTTTACCTATGCGGCAGGATAACTGCATAGCAAAACCCAGGTCGGTTGTAGCAGATTTTTCTCTCACAGAAAACGCTATACTTTCTGCGCTTGGCGGAGAACAGCTTCAACCCATAATCACAGCATAAAAAACAGAGGTAATACGGCAAAACCGCATTACCTCTTTAAAGTTATGTATTAAAATTATTCCTCGTCTTCAAGACCGACAAGCCAGTTTATGCTGACACCGAGAACCTTTGCTATAGCAACAAGCTCAAAATCGGTAACGTAACGAAGCTGACCCTCAAGCTTAGAAAGACCTGAAGCATTGAGATCAACACCGTTTATCTGAAGCTGTGTAAGAAGATCCTTCTGCTTGAGACCGATTGCTTTACGGCGCTGTTCGATTCTTGCACCGACAATGTTTCTGTCACCAAGCGACTGCTTTCTGATTCTCATATTAATAAATCCCCTTCCGATATACATTCTGTATATTAACGCCGAATTGTATTCAGCAATTTGTTATAATTTCCTTATTTCAGCACTATTATAACACTATTGAAATAAAAGTCAATTACCTGAGCTGTTAAATTTTTATACTAGAAATATAACTTTTTGAGCAGTAGTAATGTCAACCTATACATTTCGTATTATTAATAAAATAGTTGTAAATTTAAATATTTATGTTATAATATGCTAAAATCGGTTTTAAAAGGTAAGCCGAAGCATTTTTACTTTTACGAGGTGTTGCATAAATGACGTTCAAACGTGACGGTGAGCGTGGCAGAAACCTTACTGCGCTTATGGACTTTTACGAGTTGACTATGGCTAAGGGCTATTTTAACAACAGTATGGGCGAAACCGAAGCTGTCTTCGATATGTTTTTCCGCCGTGTTCCCGATGGTGCCGGCTTTGCAATTATGGCAGGCGTACAGCAGCTTATCGAATACCTTGAGTCACTTGTTTTCAACGACAACGACATTGAAATGCTCCGCAGAAAGGGATTTGACGAAAAATTCCTTGACTATCTCAGAAATTTCAAATTCACCTGCGACGTATGGGCAGTACCCGAAGGCACACCTATATTCCCGGGCGAGCCTATAATCACCGTTAAAGGTCCCGTTATTCAGGCTCAGCTTATCGAAACTATGGTACTTCTCTGCATCAACCACCAGAGCCTTATTGCTACTAAGGCAAACCGTATAGTCCGTGCGGCTGACGGACGGGCTGTTATGGAGTTCGGCTCACGCCGTGCCCAGGGCTTTGACGGTGCTATCTACGGTGCAAGAGCTGCATATATCGGTGGCTGTGTCGGTACAGCCTGTGCTATGAGTGAGCGTGATTTCGACATTCCCGCACTCGGCACAATGGCACACAGCTGGGTACAGATGTTTGATTCCGAACTTGAGGCATTCTGTGCTTATGCACGTGAGTATCCCGACAACTGTACACTTCTTATCGATACGTACAACGTACTCGAAAGCGGTATCCCCAACGCAATCGAAGCTTTCCGACGTGAAGTTCTTCCAAGAGGCTTCCGTCCCAAAGGTGTACGAATAGACAGCGGCGATATCACCTACCTTTCAAAGAAAATGCGTAAAATGCTCGACGAAGCAGGCTTTGAGGACTGTGCTATCGTCGCATCAAATTCACTCGACGAAAATATCATCCGCGATATGCTTATTCAGGGTGCAAAGGTTGACTCATTCGGTGTCGGTGAGCGTCTTATTACCGCTTCTTCAGCTCCCGTTTTCGGCGGTGTTTATAAGCTCGTTGCTATCGAGCGTGACGGCAAGTTTATCCCCAAAATCAAAATCAGCGAAAACGTTGAAAAAATTACAACCCCCTGCTTCAAAGATTTATGGCGACTTTACGACAACGAAACAGGAAAAGCAATCGCTGACGTAATCACAATCAACGGTGAGACTATCGACGATTCACAGCCGTACGAGTTGTTCGACCCCGTATACACCTGGAAACGTAAGACCGTCACAAACTACACGGCAAAGCGTCTGCGTGTAAAGATTTTTGAAGACGGCAACAGAGTTTACGATTGTCCCGACCTTAAGTCAACCCGTGATTTCTGCAAAGAGCAGGTTGCAACCCTTTGGGATGAGGTAAAACGATTTGAAAATCCGCACAAGTATTATGTTGACCTCTCTCAGGCTCTCTGGGATGAGAAAAACAGCCTGCTTGCTGCTAAAACTAAAAAATAAATCAGGAGTGTTTAAATTATGAATAACATACCCCGTTCAGAATATCCCCGCCCCCAATTCGTACGTGACAGCTACATCAACCTCAACGGCGAGTGGGATTTCGAGTTTGACTTCGGCGTAAGCGGCAAGGCACGCAAAATGTACGAAGCAGACGCTGAATTCACCAAGAAAATAACAGTTCCCTTCTGCCCCGAAAGTGAGCTTTCAGGCATCTGCTATAAGGACTTTATGAACAGCGTATGGTACAGACGCAAGTTCAACCTCACAAAGGGCGAAGGCAGAACTCTGCTCCACTTCGAGGCTTGTGACTATGAAACAACCGTTTGGGTAAACGGTATTGAGTTCCCCGTACATATCGGCGGCTACACAGGCTTTGTTTACGATATCACAAAGGCTGTGGTTGACGGCGAAAACACTGTTGTTGTAAACGCTGTTGACCGTCTTCTTCCCGGTACACAGCCCAGAGGCAAGCAGAGTGAAGAGTTTTACTCACACGGCTGTGACTATACAAGAACAACAGGTATCTGGCAGACTGTATGGATTGAGCAGGTTGCCGATACATATATCTCAAATTCAAAAATCAGAACAGCAGACCTTTCAGGTATCATCAACTGCGATATTACCGTTGCAGGCGATATCACCGATACAGAGCTTCAGCTCACAGCATATTATGAGGGTGAAGAGGTCGGCACAGCAGTTGCAGACGTTATGTGCAACACTGTCAATGTTTCAATGGCACTCAACGAAGCTCACCTTTGGGAAGTCGGCAACGGCAGACTCTACGATATCAAGTATGAGCTTGTAAAGGGCGGCGAAGTAATCGATACAGCAAACGGCTATTTCGGACTTCGCACAGTATCGCTCAACAAAAACGCAATCTGCATCAACGGCAAGGTTGTATTCCAGCGTCTCGTACTCGACCAGGGCTTCTATCCCGACGGTATCTACACCGCACCTACAGACGAAGCACTTGTTAAGGATATCGAGCTTTCACTTGCCGCAGGCTTCAACGGTGCAAGACTTCATCAGAAAGTATTTGAGCAGCGCTTCCTCTACCATTGCGACCGTCTCGGCTACATCGTATGGGGCGAGTACGCAAACTGGGGTACAAACCACACAGAGCCCTATTCACTTGCACAGTTTGCTCCGCAGTGGCTTGAAGAAATCGACCGTGATTACAGCCACCCTGCAATAGTTGGTTGGTGCCCGTTCAACGAAACATGGGATATGTTCGGCCGTCAGCAGTATGACGACGTTCTCAAGAACATTTACCTTATCACAAAGGCTGCCGATAACACACGTCCCTGTATCGACACAAGCGGTAACTATCACGTTATGACCGATATTTACGATATCCACGAGTATGAGCAGGATGTTGAGAAGTTCACTGCTATGATGGCAGAAAACGACCTCGCTGCAGGCAAGGTACACGAGCCGCATCCGCACCGCCAGAGCTACGGCGGCCAACCTTACTTCGTCAGCGAGTACGGCGGCACATGGTGGGCACCCGGTGAAGCAGGTTGGGGCTACGGTCAGACTCCCAAAACAGAGGAAGAGGCTGTTGAGCGTATCTGCGGTCTTACAAAAGCAATCCTCGACTGCGACCAGTGCTGTGCATACTGCTACACTCAGCTCACAAATATTGAGCAGGAGCAGAACGGTATCTATTACTACGACCGCTCAATGAAGTTCACTGAAGAAAACTTCAAGAAAATCCGCGACGCATTCGCAGCCCCTGCAGCAATAGAAAAGTAAAAATCGTACATAAAAAGACGGTGATTGTCTGATCACCGTCTTTTTTCTTTTCTAATATTGGTTAAGTATTTCTCTGAGTTCAGGGTCATCAAGCCCCTTATGTTCATCCGGCCAGAGCTTATCGGGCCACTTCGGTTCGGTATTCGGGAACGGATATGGCTGTAACGTGCCTGCCATATTCCATCCGTCAGCCGTTCTTGAAGTGTAACGCAGATTTGTGCAACACTCAACTTCGCCGTCTTCATTATAATGCCCTCTGTAAACACCTATAAGTCCTGCATTCTTTTTCCAATAAAACCTCAGATAATCATTACCCGGTAATTTTGCCTCAGCCTCCGCAACTACAAACTCATCATCAGTTTCAATTATAACCTTATAACACTCATCTTCCCATTCGTAATCGGTCTCGCTGTAATATGTTCTGCTGCGTTTGAATTTGAGTACGTCATATCCTTCTTCATCTTTGCTGTACTCTGCGTCATATATAAGATAAATCTGTTTTGCAGTATTATCGTAATAATATTCCCACCACGTCTGAGGACCTGTAATGCAATCGTCTTCCGCGTTTTGCACCTCGCCCTCTTTTTCAGTCAAGCCGTTTATCGACGGAGTGTAGAACATAACGCTGCCGTCTTTGGTCTGACATTCTATCCACTGCTCCCTGAAGCTACCCGAGAAACGCTGACCGTGATACAAGCCCGCATAGCTGCCGATTTCGTCTGCGTGAGCGTCCCAATACGGGTGTAACGATTCTATTTCGGATGACTGTGTGACTATTTGAGTCGATGCTTCGGTTTCTTCCGTCTGAGGCTGCGGCTGTTTTTCACCGCACGAGCATAAGCACAGCAAAACCGCAACGCTTAATATCGCCAATATCTTTTTCATTCATATCCAACTCCCCTTTTTCTTCCTGATTATATTGTAAAGCTGCAGCTTATGTAAAGCAAGTTACAATATATTACACTGTGGATACAGTTTTGTAACCATTCAAAAAGGTTGAGTATCATAACGATACCCAACCCTTTTGTCAAGTGATTCTGCTTTACATTTAATAAGTTTTTATTTTCCTTTTTTCTTTTCGGCTTTTTCTTCTATAATTTTTTCGTCATCGGGATGCGGAGTCCAGAGCGTGAAAACAACGCTTGACTCTCTCTCGCCTGCAAAACGCTGACGGCTTACGGTATAGAATTTACCGTCATGCTCTGCCGTATACGGCCTGCGGCAATTATCAGCCGTTGAAATAACCAAAGCCCTCTCCTCGAGCCACTTGTACTGTCCGTCAAGGCTTATCATACTGCGTATTGAAACCTTTTTATCGGGTTGAACATAGGTCAGTGCCATAATTCCGTCAGCCCTCATACAAAGGTTTGGCGATACACCTTTTACGTTGAGCATATGCGGCAAGCTCCAACGCACACCCATATCATCGGAATATGAAATGAACAGCTCACCCATTGAAGAAAATATGCAGATAATTCTGCCGTTTTTGAGCTTTGCACAGCTGACCTGAGAAACAAGTCTGCCACCGGGAATAGCAGGCACAGCACCAATCTTTGTAAAGGTGTTGCACTTGTCAGTGCTTTTGTATGCAACAGCCGTACCATTCTGAGTACCCATCCACAAAAGCTCATTATCCGATAACATAACCGCACCCTGAGTAACCTCGCAGGGGGCTTTTTTTATATTCAACTCACCGTCGGACAGGAAAGCATAGTACGTACCGCCCGCTTTTTCTTCTGCCGGAAGTGCGGCAAAAAGCTCAGCATTCTTCTGCCTGTAACTCTGAGCAACTGTCTTCTCACAAGACGGCAAGTGAAGGCTTGAAGCCAGCTTTGTACGCCAGCTTATAAACACACCGTAAGGTGTTGAGGTCGCAGTAACGTTACCTATCTGCATAGGTGAATCAAAAATAAAGCGGCGATCGGAAGCCGATATTTTAAGCGGATCTTTACAGTGGCTGTGACAAAGTGAATACACAAGTGCGCCGTCAACAATACGGCTGCAGGCAAAAACAATATCGGCACTGCCGTCAGCCCTGACAGCAACAGCAGGTGAACCGCATCCACCCGATATTGTAATGCTCTTACGGCATACAAAGCCCTGCTGATCAATATTTACAAGTGCCGCCTTATCGCCTTCTGTATGGCGGCGGATTACGGTAATAACCAGTGAGACGATATAAGGTATCATCTGTGCCGGTGCCTTGAGCATCCTGATAAAGGCTATTATTTTTTTGATTGCCTTTTTATTCATCGCCGTACCTCGTAAAAAAATATTTCTGCAATTATAATATCATTTAATTTTTAACATTTCAACATAATATTTTATCTTAACAGTTTTATTCATCAGGTCTTTAAAACTGCAATAAATCGAGCAAGATGACGTGTTCTTTGTCCCGAAGCTGTATACAGATACCGCAAGGGCAAAAACACGTCAAATGAAAAAGTGCACCAACCGTAAGGTTGATGCACTTGAATGTTCTTGACGATTTATTCGCAGTTTTAAACTTATGCGAGCTCAGCGAAGTACTTGATTGTACGAACCATCTGGCTTGTGTAGCTGTTCTCGTTGTCGTACCAGGAAACAACCTGTACCTGATATGTGTCGTCATCGATCTTTGCAACCATTGTCTGTGTTGCATCGAAGAGTGAGCCGTAACGCATACCGATAACGTCGGAAGAAACGATGGGCTCATCGTTGTAGCCGAAGGAATCGTTAGCAGCAGCCTTCATAGCAGCGTTGATACCGTCAACTGTGATGTCCTTACCCTTAACAACAGCAACAAGAAGAGTTGTTGAACCTGTGGGTGTGGGAACACGCTGTGCGGAACCGATAAGCTTGCCGTTGAGCTCGGGGATAACAAGACCGATAGCCTTTGCAGCACCTGTTGAGTTGGGAACGATGTTTGCAGCACCTGCACGTGCACGGCGGAAGTCACCCTTTCTGTGGGGACCGTCAAGGATCATCTGATCGCCTGTGTAAGCGTGAACAGTTGTCATGATACCGCTCTGGATAGCTGCGTAATCGTTGAGAGCCTTAGCCATGGGAGCAAGGCAGTTTGTTGTGCAGGAAGCAGCAGAGATGATTGTATCCTCAGCTGTGAGAGTCTTCTCGTTTACGCTGTAAACGATTGTGGGAAGATCGTTGCCTGCGGGAGCAGAGATAACAACCTTCTTAGCACCTGCATCGATGTGAGCCTGTGCCTTTGCCTTGGAGCAGTAGAAACCTGTGCACTCGAGAACAACGTCAACGCCGATCTCGCCCCAGGGGAGCTCTGCTGCGTTAGCCATAGCATAAATCTTAAGGGTCTTGCCGTCTACTGTGAGAGTACCAGCTTCGTCATCTGCAGAAACTGTGTGAGCGTTCTCACCGATGTAGCCGCAGTAACCGCCCTGAGCTGTGTCGTACTTGAGAAGAGTAGCGAGCATTGAGGGCTTTGTGAGGTCGTTGATAGCAACAACATCATAACCTTCTGCGCCGAACATCTGGCGGAATGCGAGACGGCCGATACGACCGAAACCGTTAATAGCAACTTTAACTGACATTTTACATACCTCCGAAAAAGTTTTATTTTTGGATTTTTATACCTTTGTTATTCTATCCGTTTTTCAGTCGATATGCAAGCGTTTTTCCAACTTTTGTAACTTAGCACAAATTACCATAAAACGGCAGAGTTTTTTTTGATATTCTGCCCCTATTTTGACAGTAAAACCAACGTCTCAGCCGCTTCCTGAGGGGTATAACCGCCGGGTGTGCAGTCAAAATTCCTCGGGTTGGAGTGCCAGCGCTTTATCAGCTCAGCCGCACGCTCCTCTGTTATTACAATACCCGAGCAATCAGCAAGTGTTTTCAGTGTGAAAACAATATTCTCCTTGCTGTCACCGAGCAGAGCAACGAGTGACTCTGCCCTTTCGGGTGCATACTTTTCTGCCTTTTCCATAAGGCGGTCAAAAAATGCAGCACAAGCCCTGCCGTGAGGAATACCGTAGTGCTCGGTAAGTATATAGCCTACCGGATGCGGAAAAAGAGTACCGCAGTAGTTGAGCGTAAAGCCTGCACTGAGCGAAGCGTGATAAAGCACCTTTCTGCCCTCATCATCGGGAAGTCTGCCGTCTGCAAGGAACTTTTTAAGGTAGTGATAAATCTTCGGCAGACACTCAGCGGCAAATGCGGTTGCAGGCTCGTTGCACTTAGGGCCGAGCCAACCTTCAGCCGCGTGCATAAATGCATCGAGTGCGGTTGAAACAGTAACGCTCATCGGACACGAAGCCGTATATCTCCAATCTGCAAAAACAAGGTTGAAATATCCGAAATCGCCTTTGATACTGCGTTTTATACCCTTAGCGTCAGTAAGTACGCTTACTGCAGAAATCTCACTGCCTGTACCTGAAGTAGTACCGATACCTACTGTCGGGAGCGGTTCGTTTTTGTAATTCATCGCATAAACTTCTTCTGCATCAAGCTCAGGGTTTGCGGCAAAAACAGCAGCTGCCTTTACTGCATCAAGTGCAGAGCCTCCGCCTATACCTACAAGAAAATCCGCACCGAAATCCGCCGCAATAAGACCTGCTTCACGGCAGGAAGTAACAAGCGGATTTTCACCTATTTTATTGTAAACCTTATACTTAATTTTTTCTTTATCAAGTGCCGTCTGAAGGTCGGCAAGTGCACCGCTTTTGACTGCACCGGTGCCGCCCGTTACTATTACGCATTTTTTGCCCAAACGGCTGAGCAGCGCAGACTGTGCAATCACAACACCCTCACCGCCTACGACACGTGCAGGCATATAAAAATCGTATGACATATATACTTCCTCCTTGTTTCAACAACAAAATAATTTTATCAAAATATCTGTTAAAAAACAAGTGTGCTTTTGTTAAAATTATATATAAATAACTTTAAATTCCACTTGATTTATATATTATTTTATTATATAATACAATATCGATAAATAGTATCGATCGGAGGAATGCATCGGATGAAAAAGAAGCTTATAGCTGTCGCAGTTGCACTGTGTGCTGTAGTGCTTGCCGTTGTCATCGGTGCCGATTTTGTTTTTTCCGAAAATGCAAACGAAATCTTTCTTTCAATGAACACAACCGTCACTCTCGACGTAACAGGCTACAAGCCCGAAAACACTGTAAAAAAAGCAAAAAACGAAATAATCCGGCTCGATACCGAACTTCTTTCAAGAACAAACACTTCATCCGAGTTGTATGCTTTAAACAGCGGCACCGTTAACGTAAGTGATGAGCTTGCAACACTTCTTGCCGATTTAAAGCAGATAGAAACCGATTCCAACGGTGCTTTCTGTATAGGACTCGGAGCTCTTTCTGATTTATGGGGTATCGGCACAGACAGTCCGAGAGTCCCATCACAAGACGAAATCAACGCAGCAATCAAGTATGCAGCTGACTGGAGCATTAACGGTAACACAGTTTATCTGCCCGAAGGTGTAAAACTCGATATGGGTGCTGTCGGCAAAGGCTATGCCTGCGACAATATAACGGGAATCGTCTACGGAGTAAATCGCGTAAAAGCCGTTGCCGCAGTGGGCGGCAGTGTGCTCGTATATTCGTCCGACCCGAAAGAAACGTTCAGTCTCGGCATCCGCGATCCCCTCGGTCAGTCAACCGATTACTGTGCAGTGCTTGAAACGTCGGGTGCCTGTGTCTCAACCTCAGGTAATTACGAAAGATTTTTCGAGGATGAAAACGGCAAGCGTTATCACCATATTTTCGACCCGTCAACAGGCTACCCTGCCGACAGCGGATTGCTGAGCGTCACCGTCATATCCGGGCAAGGCTATGTAAGCGATGCACTTTCAACAGCTTGCTTTGTACTCGGAATTGAAAAAAGCCTTCCGCTTCTTGAAAAATACGATGCAGATGCGGTCTTCATCACTGAGGACAAAGAGATTATTACGACCTGCGGTGAAAACGAAAGCAAAATGATAACCGTAACAAACAACGAATACAAGCTTGGTGAACTCAAATGAAAAAGCTCATCAAACCACTCGATATAATACTGATTGCCGTACTGTTACTTGGCGGTATCGGCTTCAGCCTTTACACGCAAAAAAGCACAAAATCCGCAACAGCCGTAATTTATATTGACGGCGAAATATATCAAAGCATAGAGCTTGAAAAGGTAGATAAAAGCTATGAGCTGGCACTGCCCTGCTCTCCCGAAGCAACTCTGCTCGTAGAAAAAAACTGCATTTCTTTTCTGAAAGCCGATTGCAACGATAAGCTCTGTGTCGGCACAGGTAAGCTCAGCCACAGAGGCGACACAGCCGCTTGCTTACCTGCAAAAGCAGTTGTAACCATTGAAAACGGAGGAGAAAAAGAAATAGATGCCCTCGTTTACTAATAAAAAAAATCCTGCCCGCAGGGTAGCATTTGCAGGTATACTCGGTGCTGAAGCATTGGCACTGTCGTGGCTTGAGTCGCTTCTGCCTGCCTTTCCGTTTTTACCGCCGGGTGCAAAACCAGGTCTGTCAAACATCGTAACAATGTTTGCGGTATCAACACTCAGCATATCCGATGCATTCTTCATTGTGCTTATAAAGTCTGCATTCGCAGGCATCACAAGAGGAATAACAGCGTTTTTTATGAGCCTTTGCGGCGGACTTATGAGCCTTGCGGCAATGGTGCTCATTTTCAGAGTTTCCAAGAAAAACCGTCTCGGTCTTATAGGCACTGGTGTCTGCTGTGCTCTGGCACATAACCTCGGTCAGCTTATTGCCGCCGCCGTTATAACCGACACGGTAACAATCGCAGGCTACGCCCCTGCGCTTCTGATTTTCGGCGTATGTACAGGTATAGTAACGGGCTGTGTTTTCAAAGCAGTCAGTCCGCTATTAATAAAGATAAGTAAACATTTTGTTTCCACCCCCAAATCCACAACGGAAACAAATTAACAGGAGATGATATTATGAAAGGATACTCCGCAGGCGGCGTGCTTTCAGCCGTCGTAAAAGGCAGAGGCGGCGTAAGTGTTTCGCACAGCAAAAACACTCAGGACTGTAAAATTGTCCGTATGCCTCCTCCCGAAAAAGTAGTACTCCCCATGCAGCAGCACATCGGTGCACCGTGTGAGCCTCTGGTAAAAATCGGTGACGAGGTTAAGGTCGGTCAGCTTATTGCCGACACCGATAAGTTTGTAAGTGCCCCGATTCATTCATCCGTATCCGGTAAAGTAACTGCAATCGGTGAGGTCAAGCTTGCAAACGGTTCTATAGCTAAAGCTATCACTATCGAATCCGACGGTGAAATGACTCCTTACGATGGCTTTGTGCCGCCCGTAATCGAAAACGCGCAGGACCTTATCAAGGCAGCACGTGCTTCGGGTCTTGTAGGTCTCGGCGGTGCAGGCTTTCCTGCACACGTAAAGCTTGCCCTTATGCCGGATGAGAATATCGACACACTGATTGTCAATGCGGCAGAGTGTGAGCCTTACATTACGGTCGACTACCGTGAGTGTATGGAAAACAGTGCAAACGTTATCAAGGGCGTTGTAACACTCAAGAAATATCTCGGCTTCAAGAGAGTTGTAATTGCCGTCGAAGACAACAAACCTCAGGCTATCGACCTGCTCAATAAGCAGATTAAAGACATAGCAGGCGGAGACAAGGACATAAACATAATGGCACTCAAATCCAAGTATCCGCAGGGTGCTGAAAAGGTTATGATTCAGTCCGTAACAGGCAGAAAAGTTCCGCCCGGAAAGCTTCCCTCCGACGTCGGCTGTGTGCTTATGAACGTTGCCAGTGTTGCTTTCATTCAGCGTTACATCGAAACGGGCAAGCCGCTGGTCAGCCGCTCTGTTACGGTTGACGGCTCGGCAATTCACACACCCAAAAACGTCCGTGTACCTATCGGTACAAGCATCAACGATATCATCGAATTCTGCGGCGGCTTCAAAGCAGAGCCGTTCAAGATTATTTCAGGCGGCCCGATGATGGGTGCCGCAATAGTCGGTACTGATATTCCCCTGCTAAAGCAGAACAACGCTATCCTCGCATTTGCTGAGGGCACTTTCAAGGTCAAGCCCGAGCGTGACTGCATACGTTGCGGCCGCTGTGCTCAGGTGTGCCCGATGAGCCTTATGCCCACACTTATTGCACGCTACGCAAAATCCAAGGAAGCAGACAAGCTTACCGAAAGCGGCGTTATGGTCTGTATGGAATGCGGCAGCTGCGCATACGTATGTCCGGCAGGTCTTCCGCTCGTACAGCATATGCGTCTTGCAAAATCAGTTATCAGAGAGGCAGGTGCCAAGAAATGAGTGTAAATAAAAAGCTTACGGTCAGCGCTTCACCGCACGTACGCTCACCGCATACCGCAACCGGCATTATGCTCGACGTTATAATCGCACTTATCCCCGCACTTATTGCGGCAGTTGTTATCTTCGGCACTCAGGTGCTCCTTGTCACACTCGTCTGTGTCGGCAGTGCTGTTCTTTCCGAATATCTCTGCCGTAAGGTTATGAAGCGTCACCAGACTATCGGCGACCTCAGTGCCGTTGTTACAGGTCTGCTGCTCGCATTCAACCTGCCCGTGTCAGTTCCGTTGTGGATTGCCGCACTCGGCAGTATCATAGCAATCGTCGTAGTAAAGCAGATGTTCGGCGGCATCGGTCAGAACTTTGTAAACCCTGCACTTGCCGCACGTATCATCCTTCTCGTTTCATTCCCCTCAAAGATGACAGGTTGGACTCTCGACGGTGTTACAACCGCAACTCCGCTTGCTTCTCTCAAGTCAGGTGCAGTTGACAGCACAGCACTCCCGTCTATGGTCGATATGCTTCTCGGTAATCACGGCGGCTGTCTCGGTGAGGTCTGCTCCGTTGCACTCATCCTCGGTGGCATCTACCTTATCGTCCGTAAGGTCATCTCCCCTGCCATTCCCTTAAGCTATATCGGCACAGTTGCCGTATTTATGCTTCTTGCCGGCAAGGGCAGCCTTGAATTCACCGCATATCAGCTCCTCAGCGGCGGTCTTCTTATAGGTGCTATCTTTATGGCAACCGACTATACAACAAGTCCCGTCAGCTTCAAGGGCAAGATTATATTCGGTGTCGGTTGCGGTCTTATAACTGCGGCAATCCGTGTATTCGGCGGATATCCCGAAGGCGTATCCTTCTCAATCATCATTATGAATATCCTTGTTCCTCATATTGAGCGTCTTACAACAGCCAAGCCCTTCGGCACTCCCAAAAAGGATAAGAAGGCTGAAAAGGCTGCAAAAAAAGCTGAGAAGGAGGCGGCAAAGGTATGAAAAACTTCAAGCTCAGCGAAATCCTCAAGCCCGTAATCGTGCTTACGGCAATCTGCCTTGTAACCTCCGCACTTCTCGCTTACACCAATAAAATCACTGCTCCCGAAATAGAGAAGCAGAATGCACAGGCAGCAAATGAAGCACGCAGTACCGTTCTTTCAGAAGCCGAAGATTTTGAATCAGCAAAGCTTAACGGCAATGAAGAATACTTTATCGGTAAAAGTGCAAGCGGCGATATCATAGGCTACGTGTTCACAACCACAGCAAAAAGCTACGGCGGTGACATTCAGGTTATGGTCGGTATCAAGGCTGACGGTTCCGTCAACGCTGTTGAACTTCTTCAGATTAACGACACACCCGGTCTTGGTATGAACGCTAAGAATCCCGAATTTCTCAAGCAGTTCGAAAACAAAACCGCAGGTATAAGCGTCAATAAAAACACCCCTGCCGAGAATGAAATTCAGGCTCTCACGGGTGCTACAATCACATCAAATGCTGTAACGGGTGCAGTCAACACCGCACTTGAAAATTTCGCCGCAGTAACAGGAGGTGCAGACAATGGCTGATAAAAAACCGCTCGCAAAAGAATTTACCAAAGGCCTTATCGCCGAAAACCCTGTTCTCCGCCTTGTTCTCGGCACCTGCCCCACACTTGCCGTTTCAACATCCGTTATGGGTGCACTCGGTATGGGTGCCGCAGCTTCGATAGTTCTCATCTGTTCAAACATCGTTATATCGGCACTGCGTAAAATCATCCCCGGTAAGGTCAGAATTCCTGCCTATATCGTAATCATCGCTTCATTCGTTACAATAGTACAGATGCTTGTCAAAGCGTTTGTTCCCTCAATCGACGAAAGCCTCGGTGTTTACCTTCCCCTTATCGTTGTTAACTGCATCATTCTCGGCAGAGCTGAAGCATTTGCAGGTAAAAACAGTGTCATCGCTTCCGCACTCGACGGTATGGGTATGGGTGTCGGCTTCACAGCCGCTCTGCTTGCAATGGCATTCATCCGTGAGCTTATCGGTACAGGTGCAATCAACGGCACCCAGATTTTCCCCGCAGATTTCTCAATGCTTATATTCATCCTGCCTCCCGGCGGCTTCTTCGTATTCGGTATGCTTATCGCTGTTGCAAATAAGCTCGCTGAAAAGAAAGGCAAGCCCAAGGCAGAGCTTCACGGCTGTGAAAGCTGTCCGATGGCGGCAAGCTGTTCACTTATCAACAGCGGCGAAAACTGTGACGTAAAGGAGGCGACCGTAAAATGACAATGACAAAAGAGCTTATGTCAATCCTCATAACAGCCATCCTTACGGAAAACTTCCTGCTGAGCAAATTCCTCGGTATATGTCCGTTTCTCGGCGTTTCAAAGAAGCTTAATACGGCATCAGGTATGTCAATGGCTGTTATCTTCGTTATGCTTCTCGCAACAGCGGTTACCTACCCAATCAACGCTTTCATTCTCAAGCCCAAGGGTATGGAGTATCTGCAGACAATAGTTTTCATCCTTGTTATTGCAGCACTTGTTCAGCTTGTTGAAATTGTACTCAAAAAGTATATTCCCTCACTCTACAGTGCACTCGGTATCTATCTGCCGCTTATTACAACCAACTGTGCCGTTCTCGGTGTAGTTATCCTCAACGTTGACAACGGCTACAACTTCGCTTACTCAATGGTCAACACACTCGGTGCAGGTCTCGGCTTCCTCGTTGCAATGGTAATGTTCGCAGGTGTACGCGAAAGACTCGAGAGCTGTGACGTACCCAAGTTTATGCAGGGTTTGCCGATAACACTTGTTGCGGCATCCCTCACTTCCATCTCATTCCTCGGCTTCACAGGAATTGTAGACGGTATATTCGGTTAAGAAAGGCGGATAGTTAATTATGGTTTCAGCAATAATAGTAGTATCCGTCATCGGTGTCATCGCCGCACTTATGCTTGCCGTAGCATCTATAGTTATGGCAGTGCCGGTTGATGAAAAGGCGGAAAAAATAAGAGAAGAGCTTCCCGGTGCCAACTGCGGTGCCTGCGGATTTTCAGGCTGTGACGGCTATGCCGCCGCTCTCTCAAAGGGTGAAACAACCTGTACAACTCTTTGCTCACCAGGCGGCAGTGAGGTTTCCAAAAAGATTGCCGCTATAGCAGGTCTTGAAGCAGGTGAAATTGCCCCTCAGGCTGCTGTTGTGCTCTGTCAGGGTAATTTTCACAATGCAGGCACAAAACTCGTTTACAGCGGTGTTAAGAGCTGTAAAATGGCAACTCAGCTTTTCGGCGGTCCCAAGGAATGTATTTACGGCTGTATCGGCTTTGGTGACTGTATTGAAGCTTGCCCCTACGATGCAATTCACATCTGTGACGGCGTCGCAAGAATCAATCCTCTTGCCTGCCGTGCGTGTAAAGCTTGTATCAAAACCTGCCCCAAGGGTATAATTGAGCTTATGCCCCTTCATCAGGCAAAAGCGGCTGTACTTTGTGCTAACCGCGACAAGGGTGCTCTCACACGCAAGGAATGTAAGGCAGGCTGTATAGGCTGTATGAAGTGCGTCAAGGCTTGCGAATACGACGCAGTTAAGGTTGAAAACTTCTGTGCAAAGGTCGACTACGATAAATGTATCGGCTGCGGCAAATGCCACGAGGCTTGTCCCGTCAAGGCAATAGACGTTATTGAGCTTGGCAAGATAGCACTCAAGAGCATCAACAGAATTTAAAACACTATAAAAAGCAAAGGCTTGCACAGCGATTGTTAACTGTGCAAGCCTTATTTTTATTTTTTATTCGCCGTCAACTTCGTCTTTAATCTCGTTTGCCTTTTCAATAATACTCCTACGCCGTTCGGCAAGCTCGCGGTACATACGCTCCTTCTTCTCACCCGAGAGGTCATAGAAGAATTTCGGAATCAAGCCGAATACACTTGTAACGGTAGGAAGCAACGTACACATCATAAAGAGCAGATATTCCGTTCTCTCTGACTGGTTACCGTAGCCTGCACCTTCAACATAACCGATTTTACTTAAAATAAATGACTTGATAGTAACACCTACAGTACCTACAAGCTTTTTGGCAAGGTCTTTGGCAACACCAGTCATACCCTCTGTTCTGTAACCGTTTTTCCATTCACCGTAATCTATGGTTTCGTTACGCATCTCTTCGGGTATAACGTTCATCAGACCCCAGCAGGACATCCATATCGTCTCTCTTATCATAAACGCAGGAATCATAACTGCAAGCTTTTTGTAGTTCTTATTTATTGCACCTACTATATAGACAAAAATCATAAGGAAATCGCCGAGGTGCGAGCTCGTAATCCAAAGTGCTCTGGTAGAGAAACGTGCACGCAGCTTGGTAACAAAAGCATAGCTTGTCGGAGAAACGAAAGCACCTGGAATACCAACAACCGTTGTCATTGAGGCAAAGCCGAGAACATTTATGTAATAGTAATTTGTGCCTGAATTCATACCGAAAGCCTGCAGGAATTCGGTAACTGTAAGTATAAGCAAGGGTTTATTATTGAGAATTGACTTTATGCCCTGCCAGATGCTCGGCTTTTCTACACGCTGTGCAACACGCTCCTTGGCAGTAAACACAAAGAACAGACCCATAACGCTTACCACGCTTGACGTAAATACACCCGCTGAAACATAAAGAGCCTTCATCGGTATTTTAAGCTTACCGTGGTTTATCAAATCAATCAACAGACCCATAAATATCTCAGGCCATTTCTCAACAAAGCCCGAGAAAAGACTTGCCTGAGTTATCAGCCTTGTTCGTTCAATAACATTTGGTGTTATTGTTGAAAGCATGCCTGTTCTTGAAATATTTGCAAGAGAACCGTTAAGATTGTTTATCAACTGAAAGATCATATAAAACACAAGCTTACCGGTATGGTACGGGTCGGTTCCCGCAAAAATTATAGGCAGCAGCCAATATACGAGCGACAGCAGGAAACCGGGACCGGAGCACACAAAAAGCCACGGACGGAATTTACCGAAGCGTGTTCGTGTTTTATCCACTATAGCGGCAAGAAAAATGTCGTTAATAACATCCCATATACCGATAACAAAGTTTACAACCGTCTGAAAGCTCAGACCGATCTGAACAACGTCTGTAATAAAAACATCCGCATATTTATTTATGTTGAAGCTTTGGGAAATGTCGTAAATAACGTATGCAGCCGTTTCTTTTGATCCTACATAACGGCGTTTATTAGATGCCGTCGGTTTATTTGGGGCTACAGACAGTTCACGTACTGTACTTTCTGCCATAACATCGCCTCTTTTCCTGACTTTAGTTATATCTTAACATATAAAACAATAAAAAGCAATTTAATATCCCAAACAAAAAGCTGCCCTTCAAATTTGAAAGGCAGCTGAAATTCAATTATTTTACAAGTGCAATCTCGATATCGTATTCGGGAACGTATACGCCCTTGCCGAAATCTCTTGCTCTGAATACAACCTTATCGCTGTAAACCTCGGTAATGTAACCTGTTGCAGGCTCGTTGTAGTCACCGTCTTTGTTTACGATTGTTGTTGAGGGTACGTTAACACCGTGGATGTTGCCGATCTTCTCGTAAGAATACTGACCGAAACCTGTGTGAAGATGGCCTGTTATAAGAATAACGTTTGAGTACTTATTCATTATCTCATACAGTGCATCACTCTGCTCACCGACATGACCTGCTTTTTTGTTTGTGCCGTTACCCCATGTTGTAGGCAGACCGTGTGTAAGTGCAAGCGGCTGATGAAGAATAACGAAAACGGGCTTACCGTCAACAGCTTCTGCTTTGAGTGTAGCATCAAGCCATGCAAGCTGTTCATCGCTTATGTAAGATTCTTCAAACACGCTCTTATCTGTACCCATAACAACGAATGTGTAGCCGTTGATTTCATATGTGTAGCTGAGCTTATCGATTGTGAGGTCGCTTTCTGCAACTGTATTAAGATCATTCTGGAAAGCAGTGAAGCGATTTACAACCTGCTTGTATGAGCGAAGTCGTACGTCGTGGTTACCGACAGCCATAATATAGTTATCAACGCCTGTGCCCTTGAGATGATTACTTACAACCTCATATTCTTCCTTCAGTCCGTTTTCAGCAATGTCACCTACAATAAGAAGTGCATCGAGATCGCTGGCAGCGTTTGCAACGTCTTCTGTTGCGGCACGGAATCGGGGCTCACGCTCGAAAAGGTAGTTTGAAACCTGAGGGTCACCCCATGTTACGAAAGCAAGCTCAACCTTACTCTCATCAAGCACCTTGATAGGGTCAGCCGTTGACGGAGCAACGTAAGGCGTAATCATATAGTAGATTGAAAGAAAAAGTGCAAAAAGTTTAGAAAACATTTCATAGTCCCCTTTTTTATTTTTAATAAAACTGATTATATCATTTTGATTTGATTTGTCAATCAATTATCCTTCATTACAGCTATTTTTTTAATGCCGTAGTATTCAAACAGCCGTATATGTCCTGCAGTTATTATTTCGCCGCTCACAGCTATGGGTATTGCGGGTGGGCACGAAACCGACGGTGCCGCACAAACTCTGCCCTCAGCTTCAGAAACGGCTGTTTCTTCACACAAAGCAAAGACTGCCTCACGTAGAGAAACAACAGCTTTACCGCAAGGTAAAACAAATTCTTCCCTTGTGCGTTTGGTAAGCTTTATATTTTCAAACGCTTTTTCAAGCCGCTCAAAATCATTTTCACTGTTAAACGGTGACGCCATAAATACAACAAAATCACCGTCACAATATTCAGGCTCAATATCAAACTCACGGAAATAATCTCCTATATCATCAAAACCGTCAATTCCGTTACGTCTGAAATCAGCTGTTATCTTAAGAGGCTCGGCAGATATATCCGAAATGCCGTTTCGTGCCATAACCTTTCTTACTCTTTCAACACGTCCGGCACAACCATATATATCGATACTGATTCGCTCGCACATATATCTGTTGCACATATCAAGTGACTGCATTATAAGATACGACGGACTTGTCGAGCCGAAAATCGACATCGCACGCACAGCACCCTCGGCAAATCCGTATCTGTCATCAGCCGCAATGTGCAGATATCCGCCGCCTGTTAAAACAGGCAGAGTTTTGTGTGCCGAGTCGCAGCACATATCCGCACCGAGAGCTATGGGGTGCATATTTTTTTTGCAGAATGCAAGGTAAGCACCGTGAGCGTTATCAACAAGAAGTGGCACACTGTATTCCCTGCAAACCGCCGACAGAGCTTTGATGTCACTGATACCGCCGAGATAATCGGGGCTTGTTATATAAACTGCAAACGGCTTATATCCACACTCACCCAGTGCTTTTTTCAGCATTTCAGGTGTTATTATACAGCTGCATATACTGTCAGTCACTTCGGGATAAATCCATTTTACGTCAAAATCAAGCTTTGCCGCCGCATAAATAAATGCTTTGTGAGCATTTCTGCCTGCAAGAACAAACGGTCTTTCTCCTTTCGGGGCATTAATATATGCCGAAAACAGCATTGCGTGTATGCTCTGTGTAGAGCCGCCTGCTGAATACAAAGTTTTAGCTGTGCCGAAAAGTGAAGCCGCATTCCGCTCACTCTCAAGTATTATTCCTTCGGGCACGTACAGCTCATCTGCACCTCTGATTTCGGTTATATCAAGGCTTTCACAACCAAAAAAAGACACACCCTTATGGCCCGGCATATGAAACCGGACCTTGTCACTTTGTGCATAAGCTTTCACAAAATCAACAATGGGTGTGTTCATAAATATTTAAACCTCGTCAGCAATCTGAAGCATTACGGCACATTCGATACGCTTTTTGAAAAGCTCACAGCCGTATTCGTAAATTCCCGTAATCTTACCTGTTGCGTGATATGAATTGGCGGCACATCCGCCTGAGCAGTAGAGCTTTGCCCAACAGTCCTCGCACTCTTTGCGTGCATAGGCATTGCAGAGCTTGAACTCATTCTGGACCTCGGTATTTGAAATACCGTCATAAATGTTACCGAGCAGATATTTACTGTCACCGACAAACTGGTGGCAGGGATAAATATCGCCTGTGGGAGTTACCGCAACATACTCCGTGCCTGAGCCGCAGCCTG
>JAZSEX010000018.1:0-3535 GCA_045531935.1 Acutalibacteraceae bacterium
GGGTGTTGGTGTTTATAGTGGAACTCCTACCGATTCCGAGGGCGTTACGGAAAGCAAAACTGTAGAGGAATTCGCAAGCGGTGAGGTTACATATCTTCTTAACGACGGTGTAACGGACGGCTCTCAGGCTTGGTATCAGACCCTGGAAACAGATGCATATCCCGTTTTCAAAGGTAAAACGGTTTATAAAAACAACGTTTATTCAGATTGTACCAAGGCTGAATTTACAGGTACGGTATATAGCAATAAAGCTACTGATACTGCACCTCATTTGGAATATGATAACGGCTTCTGTGTTGTTTGTCAGGGCTTCAAGGAGCCTGAGCTTTCCTCGGACCGCTATCTTATTTCAAACGCAGGTGAGCTTTATTGGTTTGCAGAGCAGGTGAATTCGGGTAATAATGCAATAGACGGTAAGGTTACTGCGGATATTACTATAAATGAAAATCTGCTTGAAAGCCTTGAATATGATGAAAACGGAAACGTTACAAACGGTGACAGCTTCCGTCAATGGACTCCTATAGGCTACTGTAACAGTGACGGAGAGCGCCTTGCATACGACGGTTATTTCTACTGCGGAAGCTACGATATCATCGGCTTATATTTCAACGACAGTACCCGCGATTATGCAGGTCTTTTCGGGTGTATCGGTGAAAAAGGTAAGGTGGTTCAAACAGTTATCAAGGATTCATATATCTGCGGTAATAATTATGTGGGCGCAATAGCCGGAGAATGTTTGGGCTTAACTACACAGTACAATTGTAATTACTCGGTTGTTAAGGGTAATAATTATGTAGGCGGTATTTACGGCTACAATGACGACAGTACTTACAGAGATAAAAACTACGGTGAGGTTTCAGGTGTTGAGTATGTTGGCGGTGTTGTAGGATATGCGACTAACACACTCAATAACAACGGTAACGAGGGCACTGTAAACGGTTCGGAGTATGTAGGCGGTCTTGCCGGATACGCAAAGGGCTATTTAATTAAATCCTACAACAAAGGAGATGTAACGGGTACCCTTATTGTAGGCGGTCTTGCAGGATATTGCGGTGGCGATATCGGAAATCAGAGCATATATGACTATTGCTATAATACCGGTACAATTTCATTAAACGACGTTGAAACCGATGAAATAAAGTACGTAGGCGGTATTTGCGGAATAATGGAAGGCAGCCGTATGGATTACACATATAACGAGGGTGCTGTTTCGGGCGAATATGCAGGTGGCTTGTGTGCAAGCTCCACAACTGCTGATATAACCTATTGCTATAATGCGGGCTCGGTTTACGGCTCGGACTGTGCAGGAGGTCTTGTAGGCAACTATCAGAATAAAACTATAACAAGTTCTCACAATGCAGGCTCGGTTACGTCAGATAAAGCAGAATATCGAGGCGGTATTGCAGGTGTTATCACTTCAGCAGATATTACCGATTCTTACTGTGTTTCAAGTCCTGTCGGCACATCGGATTCGGAGAGTGTTGTTGAAGCCGGAATTATGACCGCTGAGGATTTTGCAAGTGGCAAGGTAACCTATTATCTCAATAGCTCAATCGCTGAGGATAAGGTCATCTGGAAGCAGAATGTTGATAACGATTCGGTGCATTCTGCCTGGCCCAAGCTCCACGGTGCAGAAATATACTATGTAGCTCAATGTAAGGCTGTTTCAGATATATATACAAATATTGAACACGACGGACTTTGCTACGGCTGCGGCTTTGATGAGCCCGCTCTCAGCGAGGACGGATATTACGAAATCAGCACCGTTAGTGAGCTCTATTGGTTTGCAAGATATGTTAACGAAACCGATCCCGGTGCAAACGGAAGACTCGTTAACGATATTGAGGTGAATCCTGCCATAAAATGCGATTCAGACGGTACTGCTTTAACAGATACCACAGGATTCTATATATGGCGTGATGAAATCGGTGACTATACCGGCAGTAACGGTCTGCTTTACTCAGGTACCTTTGACGGCTGCGGTTATATCATAACGGGCTTGTATAAAGAATCTACTCATTCCTATGTAGGCCTTTTCGGCGGCGTAAGCGGTGTTGTTAAAAATGTTGGTCTGTACGGTTGCTTTTTCGGTGAAGAGCCCGTTATAAAAAACGGCGGAGAATATGTAGGCGGTATTGCAGGTTATAGCAAGGGTACAATTGAAAAATGCTTTTTAACGGATTCGTGTATTGAAGGCGATATGCGCGTTGGCGGTATTGTCGGTTACGTTAATTCAGGTTCAATCAATAACTGCTACAACAATGGAACCGGAAACGGAAGACCCTATGTTATAAGTGACTGGAATGTAGGCTCCCGTGTGGGCGGTATTGCAGGTGAAAGCTACGGCTCAATTACCAACTGCTACAGCACTGCCTATGTTAAGGGCAATACCCTGTTCGGTGCTATTTGCGGTCTTACAAGCAGGAATGCCGAAAATACCAATAATTTTTATATCAAGCGAAGCGTTTACAGACCCAACGCCAACACTTACGGCTGGTTGGCTTTCGGCGGAGCTGATTATTATTCAAGCTTTCCTGATGAGGGAAGAGCAACGCAATATGCAACGTTAGACGGTATGTTGACCGGTGAAATGGCTTATCTTCTTCAGAGCGCCAACACAGAGCAGGTCTGGGGACAGAAGGCGAATAATAACAGCAATAATTCATACCCAAAGCTTCCCGTGATTGATACAACGGGTATTTATAAGGTTGCAAAGGTGGGCGATACAGGTAACTATTCCGTTGCAAATATCGGTGATACCAACGATGACGGAATAGTTGATGTGACCGATTATCAGGCACTTGTAAATAAAGCACTTGCAGATGACCACGAACAAATCGAAACTGCAAGCTATGACGATATAATCAGATATGACCTTGACGGTGACGGTTATATTGATGTTATTGATGCATCGTTTATGCACCTGTTTATCAATGGCTACGTAACTGTTGATGTTTATGCAGTCGGTGACTATGACTTAAACGGCAAAGCATTTGAAGAAGCTGATATAAAGGCTATCAAGCACGCTATCGAAAATCCCGAAAAGCTTGCTACATATAAAAAATATGCTTCCGATATTAACGGTGACGGTAAGCTCGATGAAAATGACTTAACTGCACTCACTGCAAAATACGGTGAGGTAACAGGTACAGAGTGTGCAGATAATGTAAAGGTATATTACAGATGGGGTAACAAATACTCCACCTGCACAGCAACTGCTATGTGTACTCTCTGCGGTAAAAAGGTCACAACAGAAACTGTTAACAGTGTTCAGAATGCTGACGGTTCATACACAGCAACATTTACAAACACTCTGTTAGGATCAAAAACCTATAGTAGCAAATAGCAAACAGCGGATAGCAGATAGTTTTCAATTCTATTCGCTAATTGCTCAATAAGATTCATTTTCTTTCCAAATATAAAAACAGAGCACTCGCTGAGAAATCAGCGGGTGTTCTGTTTTTAGCTACCAGTTGCCGGCTGTCAGCCACCGGCGTTGTGGCAATAACTTTATTCTTCTTAATATGTTTTATTA
>JAZSEX010000025.1:0-7710 GCA_045531935.1 Acutalibacteraceae bacterium
AAGAAGTTGTAGATAAGATTAACGCAAATCTTCAGAATAAGAATAATAAATACTATGCAGTAATTACTGTTGACCACAGTTACACATAAATTATACGGGCTTTTGTTATTTTCAACAAAAGCCCGTATAATTTTATAAAAATATTTTTAAAATAATTAGCTTTCAAAAGGTTTACAAATCAGTATATATTATGTACAATATATATTGATTTGTGTAAAGTGAACACACTATATAATAAACTAAAGGAGATTTGTAACCGTGAAATTCATTGAGTTTGATGACAAATTTCAGACAATCCCCAACGGACCGCTTGGTATAATTGCTTTACCGGGCTGTGAGGAGCTTGCCAAAAAAATCGACTGGTACCTCACATCATGGAGATCCGAAAGACACGCAGAGCATAAGGAAACACTCCATTTCCGCGGATATGACCGTCCTTCTTATCTTATCGACGTCCGTTTCCCCAGATTCGGCACAGGTGAAGGAAAAGCAACAATTCACCAGACCGTTCGCGGTTTCGATCTTTTTATAATCTGCGACTGCTTCAACTACGGTGTTACATACAATATGTACGGCATGGACGTTCCCATGAGCCCGGACGAGCACTTTGCCAACCTCAAACGTGCAATCAGTGCAGTCGGCGGTAAAGCAAAGAGAATTACAGTAATTATGCCCATGCTTTATGAAGGCAGACAGCACAAGCGCTCTTCTCGTGAGTCTCTCGACTGTGCAAATATGCTTCAGGAGCTCTGTCACGATATGGGCGTTGACAACATCATTACATTTGATGCTCACGACCCGAGAGTTCAGAATTCAATTCCCCTCAGCGGTTTTGAGAACGTTCAGCCTGTATATCAGATGATAAAGGCTATGACCAAATCCATTGACGACCTTCACTTTGATAAAGATCACCTTATGGTTATCTCCCCTGACGAAGGCGGTATGGGTCGATGCATTTACTACTCAACAGTTCTTGAAGTTGAGCTTGGTATGTTCTATAAGCGCCGCGACTTTACACGCATCGTAAACGGCAGAAATCCCATTATTGCACACGAATTCCTCGGTGCAAACGTTGAAGGTAAAGACGTTATTATCGTAGACGATATGATTTCATCCGGTGAGTCTATGATTGAAGTAGCAACAAAACTCAAGGCTCTTAAAGCAAACCGAGTATTTGTATGTACAAGCTTCGGTCTCTTCTGCAACGGCCTTGATGATTTTGATGAAGCATACGAAAAAGGTATCATTGACAAGGTCTTTACTACAAACCTTATTTACCGCACACCTGAGCTTCTTTCCCGTAAGTGGTATGCTGAGGTTGACCTTTCCAAATATGTATCATATATTATTGATACACTTAACCACGATCTTTCTGTAAGCGGTCTTCTTGACCCTGCCGACAGAATCGAAAATCTTCTTGTAAGCAAGGGTTACAAGGCTCCTAAAGAAAAATAAATATAATTTTTTAAGCGGTCTGAATAAGACCGCTTAATTTTTTGAAATTTTTCCGAAAAAGGTATTGACATAATTTCAAATATTGTTATAATAACAGTAACGGTTATCGTTATTGTTTGGAGGTGAAATAATGTCAATGAAATACAGCCGTCAGCGTGAGCTTATTCTTGATAACTTATGTTCCCGCACCGACCACCCCACAGCCGACGAACTGTATATTGATTTGAAAGCGACATTACCAAATCTCAGTCTCGGCACATTATACCGCAACCTTGCCCTTCTGACCGAAAACGGAACAATATTGAAGTTCCATTGCGGTACAGCTGATAGGTTCGACGGTAATAACGAACTTCATTATCATCTGATCTGCGAAAAATGCAACAGATTATATGATCTTGAGCATAGTCCCCTATCTGACCTGAACGATATGTTCGCCACAAGTTATAAAGGAATAATCAATTCACACTTATTAGTCTTTTACGGAGTTTGCGAAACCTGCAATTGCTCCGCTTAATAAAACAAAAAATTAAATTATTTTTGGAGGAAATTTATTATGAAAAAGTTTGTATGTTCAGTTTGCGGTTATGTTCACGAAGGCGATTCAGCTCCCGAATTCTGCCCCCAGTGCAAGGTTCCTGCTTCAAAGTTCAACGAGCAGAGCGGTGAGATGTCATGGGCAGCAGAGCACGTTGTAGGTGTAGCAGCAGGTGCTCCCGAAGAAATCATTGAGGGTCTCAGAGCTAACTATATGGGCGAATGCACTGAGGTTGGTATGTACCTTGCTATGGCAAGAGTTGCACACAGAGAAGGCTACCCCGAAATCGGTCTCTACTGGGAAAAGGCAGCTTACGAAGAGGCAGAGCATGCAGCAAAGTTTGCTGAGCTTCTCGGTGAAGTTGTAACAGACAGCACAAAGAAAAATCTCGAGATGAGAGTTGAAGCTGAGAACGGTGCAACTCAGGGCAAATTTGACCTCGCAAAGATGGCTAAGGAACTTAATCTCGATGCAATCCACGATACAGTTCACGAAATGGCTCGCGACGAAGCAAGACACGGCAAGGCATTCCAGGGTCTTCTTCAGAGATATTTCGGTTAATTACCCTACCCTATAAATAAACAAACGGAGCAGAGAAAATCTGCTCCGTTTTTGTTTATAATAATTATTATTCAATGGATGAGTAATGCAGAAGCTCTCCTGTAGGGCTAAAGCAAAACAGATAGTCACCCGACCAAACAAGTTCGCCATCATTAGGAGTAAAATTAATAATATTATCTCTGAAATAATATCTATAATTTGAATAAGCTGTTTCTTCATAATATCCGTTCAATCTAACGCCATAACTGTGAACATATTTAAAATCGCCTGCATATGTAATTGTTTTTGAATCGTGTAACGGACTGTTAGGCAAACCTACAACATCTCTTGAAGATTCGTTCTTTTGGTCAGCATAGAAACCCTCTCCCGCCGTGGTTGTAATAGCGTTTGTGCCTTTTTCATTTATATACTCAGCAATAAAATCTGTGTCTCGATTTGCAGAAGGTTCTTGAACTTTATAATACTTTAATCCTCTACTTATAATGTCAATGTCATTTCTCATTTGTTCAAAATCCTTAAAATCATTCGGTTCCACAGAACTGAAATGCTCATTCATTGTATCAAGTACATTTTTTGAATGGAACTCTGTATATTCCAATTCACCCAGAAATTCATTCAGCATATAGCTCTCATCATTTTTGCACATTTCTTTTACAAGAGATGTCAAAAACTCATCCATTCGGGAATCCTGTGCTGTTTCTTCTAAAAAGTATATATGAAAGCTGTCTCTTTCTCCTGAGCGAAAATCATCCACTTGTTCCTGAATATCATCCATTTCGCCTTTTATATAACGGTCATCTTCCGTAGCTTTCCAAAACACGCCAAAAGCCAAGGCACAAACTAACACAGCAGATATTATGATTATTATCAGTTTTTTCTTTTCCATAAATATTACCTCTCTGTACAAATTAACGAATCTTAATATTACAAATCATACATATTCTTCAACAACATTATATATCATTGTATTTATTTGTCAATACATCGACAGAAGGTATATATGTGCAATCGAGCTGAGAAAAGTCGGAGTATCGTTTGACGTTATTTTCAAGCTTTGCGAGGTTCTTGAAATAACGCCCAAAGAATTATTTGATTTCAGATAATATAACAAAATCATAATTTTAAAGATTTCTATGAGTATTCGCTTACTCGCTTGATTTTTTTGTATTAAAAATAACATTATCAGTCATACTATCACAAAAGGAGGATTGATTATGAAAAATTATGTTTGTCCTTGCGGATATGTTTATGACCCTGAAATCGGCGACCCTGACAACGGAGTTGCACCGGGTACGCCTTGGGAAAAAGTTCCGGAAGATTGGTTGTGTCCTGTTTGCAGTCTTGGCAAGGATTCATTTGAAGAAGAATAAAAAAGAAAAAGGATGCAGTGAAGTAAACTGCATCCTTTTTACATAATCAGTTATGAAATTTGATAGGCTTAGCAGGTACACCGACAGCAGTACAATTTGCGGGAATATCAGATATTACAGCTGCACCCGCACCGATTACAGTACCCTCACCTATTGAATTGCCCTGGGTGATAACTGTACCCGAGCCAATATTTGATTTATCGTATAATGACACATTACCTGATAAAGTAACCGAAGGATTCAGTGTTACATAATCCCCGATAACATCATCGTGACCGATATTACAGCTTCGATTACAAATCACAAAATTACCTATTTTAACATTAACAGTGATAATTGAACCTGGACAAATAATATTACCTTCACCCATTTCAACGAAATCATACATTATAACATCATCCGAAATGATATTCGGAAATGTAATATTTTTATTCGTTCTGAGCGTAGTAACAACACGCTCTCTTGCATTACTGTCACCAACAGCAACAGCAACAGAGACAGGTTCGTTATAACTGAGTAACCATTCGGTATCACCGATAACTTTATAGCCGTTTATAACAGTGTTGAGCTTTTCGGCAGAGTCATCAACAAAACCTAAAATATTATATTCTTCACCGAGCTGTGAAGATATCTGCCACATAAGCTCTCTGCCCATTCCGCCGGCACCGTAAACAATAAGATTCATACCAAATTAACCTCAATCAAGCTTAGGTAACGTTAATTCTGAAACCGTTCTTTTAGGAACAAAATGTTTATCTTTACCATCACGGTAATATTTAACATCTCCGTCTTTTATATCGACTATTTCAACTGTTTCTTTCGGTATGCCGAGTGCAATCATCAGCCTTGGCTTGATATTTGCAGGAAGATTAAAAAGCTCAGTTACCTTTTGCTTATTAAAACTGCCTATCATACAAGCACCGATACCCAAATCCATCGCACCGAGAACAATAGTCTGTGCACATATACCTGCATCAATCTCAATTTCAGGTGAAATATCAGTATCGAAACAGATAAGAATATAACCTGCAGGTACATTCCCGTCGTAAGGTGGTTTATTCTCTTTCAGATAACCTGCCCAACCGAGCAACGGAAAAACCTTTGCACAAGCCTCTTCACTGCAAGCGTAAGCAAACTTTATTGACTGGGTATTAGCCGTAGAGGGTGTGTATCGGCAAAGTTCGATAAGGCTATGCATAACTTCATCGCTAAGACGATATGTAGGATCAAAATTACGGAAGCTTCTGGTAGCTTTTACAAGATCAGAAAACATATATGTCACCCGATTTATCAGCAGCCACGCATTTTTGCAAGGTCACGGTAATTGATAAGCTTAATACCGAGAGAATCGATATGCTGCTTTGTCTGAGGATCGGAGAAGAGCTTATACTCCCATACACGGCGTTCCCAGCAACCTGTTGTGCCCTTGAGCTCGTCTGTTTCGTATGCAGGATGGATATAGGTTTCAGTTACACCTTCGGGGAAGCCACGATACATTTCATAGATATATTCCTTGAAATTCTCATAGCTTTCAGCCTGAGGACCTGACCAATCACCGGGCATAAGGTAATCAGGCATTGCGACACCGAGAGCCTGACCTGCGGCAACAACTTTGCCGATAAGACCCTTAACAAGCTCAGGCGGAACCTGAACGTCAAGCATTGTGTTACTAAACTGAGCATCTGTGAAGTTCATAGGCATACGAAGAGGAAGCTTATACTGACCTGCAATACCGATCATAAGCTCGAGAAGCTCAAAACGGCCCGTAGCAATACCGTAAAGCGAACCCATATGGTTATCAATATGAGAAGGATTGAGACCAAGAGCCTTGAGTTTCTCAATCTGAGCAATCATTTCAGCCTTGACTTCTTCAAGGTCAGCGTGCTTCTCAAAATCGTCACACTCGTGATAGAAATAACCGTCCTTATCACGGAGAGATGCGTTAGTAGTACTGCTTACGGGACCCCAGCGATAATTTTCCCACTCGCTTGTAGTTGTAAGATGAACACCAATAGCAAACTCAGGATGCTCTTTAGCAAACTTTACAGCCTCGGGTGCCCAACCGCAGGGAGCCATAATAGTAGAAGATGTGATGCCGCCGGACTTGAGAAGGTCAAACACACCGAAGTTAGCAGCACGGCACATACCGAAATCGTCAGCATTAATAATAAGATATCTTTCCATAATTAATAAATCCTTTCGTTTTGTATGTTTTATTCCCGATAAATATTATATTATTATACAGAAAAAAAGTAAAGCGGTTTTAATAAAATTAATATAATTAAGGTTTTGGGCTTGATTATTAATACTTTTTCTGTTAGAATAAGTCAGCGTTAAAAATCAAATATGCGGGTATGGTGGAATTGGCAGACACGCAAGATTTAGGATCTTGTGCCCACAAGCGTGCAGGTTCGACCCCTGTTACCCGCACCAAAAAACACCTTGTTGCAGAAACGCAACAAGGTGTTTTTTTATATTTATACTTCTTTTTTATTTTCCTTAAAATATTTCATTGATAAAATAACAATAATTGTACCGATAAGCGGGAAAACAGCTGTTACGAGCATACCTGCTTTAAGACCTAATTGTTCTGTAGTAAGGCTGAGTTTTGCACTTAAGTCAGCAACAGTATGAGTTACGGATACTTTATCAACAACTATGCCTAAAAGCTGAGGCGCAAGTGAAGCACCGAGGTCGCCGCCTGCCGCCATAAGTGCATAAGCTGCAACACCTATGCCCGGTAGATTTTCTTCCATCATAATAAGAGTACCGGGCCAGAGCATTGCGGTGAATATACCGGTAAGAATACACGCAACAAAGGCCAAAATAACATTCAGAGAGAGACCTGCAACAAGGTAGCATACCGTTGCACCAATCATACCGAAAAGCAGCATTTTGAATATGTTTTTGCCGTATTTGGCATAAGTAATTCTGGTAATACCGAGAAGAATTGCAAACATAGCCATACCGAGGATATCACCAAAAGCTTTGTCGATATGCAATGCGTTTTCCATATAGCTTGAAATCCAGCTCGACATTGAATTTTCAGCACAGCTGCCAAAGAAAATACAGCCAACACAAAGAACCATTCCTACAGCACGGCGTTTTGTACCATTTGTACTCACTGATTCTGCCGACTCTGACATATCGGGCATTGGAGAAACAAAAAACAAAACTGAGGCAATTACAGGCATTGCCGCCCAGAAGAGTGTAAGATACATCCAGTTTTCTGCACTGAATATTTTGAGAAAAAGAGTACTTACCACAACGACGGTAAATACACCGAATGCATACAAGGAATGAAGCTTACTCATATCCTTCTGAGGATTATCAGACGGGATTGCAGCAATAACAGGGCTGAGCAAGACCTCGGAAAGACCGGCTGACACTGAAAAAAGGACAGTACCGATCAAAAGGCCGAAATACGCATACTGCGGCATAATATTCGGCAGAACAGCATAAATAACAAGACCTGCCGAGGTCAGAAGAGGCATAATTCTGACAACCTTTTTTATATTAAATTGCTTTGAAAAAGCCGTAAATATCAGGTCAACCAAAAGCTGAGTGCAAAAGTTGGTAAGAACAAGAGAGCCCAACAAGGTATATGAAATATCATACATGTCCTGAAGTGTTGCAAAAAGCAATGGCGGAAGGCTGAAAATCGATGACATTGTAAAGTAAGCTGTATAACAAGCTAACTTTGTTGTTTTATATTTATTCCCCATAAAAATACCTCTCACAATTTATTAACAATAATTATAAACACAACTTAAATTTTAATCAACATAA
>JAZSEX010000106.1:0-20573 GCA_045531935.1 Acutalibacteraceae bacterium
AAACGAAGGATTTCTGCATCGCTCTTACCTCTGGGATCGAAGTCAGAACCACCCTTACCGCCGCCGATCGGAAGACCTGTAAGGCTGTTTTTGAATGTCTGTTCGAACGCAAGGAATTTCATAATTCCGAGATATACTGAGGGATGGAAACGAAGACCGCCCTTGTAGGGACCGATAGCGCCGTTAAACTGAACACGGTAACCTGTGTTTACATTAACTTTGCCTTCATCATCAACCCATGTTACACGGAATGTGATCATTCTTTCGGGCTCGACCATTCTTTCGAGGAGTGAGTACTTCTCATACTCGGGATGATTATCGATAACGGGCTTGAGTGAAACGAGAACCTCGCTTACAGTCTGAACAAACTCAGGCTCGTTTGCGTGCTTTGCAGCAACGTCTGCTATTACTCTGTCTACATAGTTCATGGTATATCTCTCCGATATAATAATATTTTCGCGATTATTTATAACGCAATGTAAGAAATTATAATGCGGCTTGCAAAAAAATGCAAGATTTTTTTTGAGAAATTTCATTTTTAATTCATTTTTGGTGAAAAAGAAAGGTTTTCACACCTAAAATATGCAGGATGTGTGCAAAATGTGCAAGAAAAATTACAAAGACAAAAATAAATCTGCAAGATTTCTTGCAAAAGCATAACGACATTCATTGTCGAAAAATGACGGTTCAGCACGGGCTTTTAAAACAGTTGACAAATGATATATAACTGTGTATAGTGTATATATACAGTTTGGCAGGTGGTTGAAAATGAAGATACTTATTAACTACAAAAACGGTGCTCCGATATATGAGCAGATATATTCTCAGCTTAAAAATCAGATTATAAGCGGTGCGGCAGGTGCGGATGAGGCTCTGCCGTCGATACGCAGCCTTGCAAAGGATCTGGGCATAAGCGTTATAACGACGAAACGTGCTTACGACGAGCTTGAGCGTGAGGGCTTTATTTACACCGTTGCAGGCAAGGGCAGCTTTGTTGCACAGAAGAATATCACACTGCTCAGAGAAGAAAACCTGCGTAAGATAGAACAGCTTATGCAGCAGATTGACGAGCTTGCAGTTTCCTGCAACCTGAGCAGAGAAGAGGTTGTAGAGATGTATATGATTATAAGTGAGGAGGAATAAGAGTTGAACGCGATTGAAGTAAAAGACTTATGTAAGGTTTACAGAGCGAGCAAGGGTGGACGTGAGTTTATGCTACGCAATATAAGCTTTGAGCTGCCCGAGGGCTGTATAATGGGTCTGATAGGTGAAAACGGTGCAGGTAAAAGCACGCTGATAAAGCTGATGCTTGATATAATCGCACGTGACGGCGGCAGTGTGACTCTGCTCGGCAGAAAAACAGAAGAAGAAAAGCTGCTTGCCAAGGACGATATAGGCGTTGTAATAGATACACCTGCTTTTTCGGATTCGATGACGGGTGCACAACTCAACTCTATTATGAAAAATGTATATTCTCGCTGGAATGAAGAGACGTATTTCAGTTTTCTTGAGCGATTCGGAATTGAGAAAAATAAACAGTTTAAGCGTTTGTCAATGGGTATGAAAATGAAGCTCAGCCTTGCTGTTGCACTGTCGCACAATGCAAAGCTGCTTATACTCGATGAGCCGACAAACGGACTTGACCCCGTAATACGCAAGGAAATTGTTGAGCTGCTCAACGAGTTTACAAGGGACGGCGGCAACTCCGTGCTGATATCGTCGCATATTGTAAGTGATCTTGAGCGAATCTGCGACTACGTTGCGTTTATGAAGGGCGGTCAGCTTATGCTCTGCGAAGAGAAGGACAGGCTGCTTGAAAAATACTGCTCGGTATGCTGTACGGCAGAGGAGCTTGACGCTATGCCTGAAGAGGCGGTAAAGAGCAGGAGAGATACACGCTACTCGGTCGAAGCTATAGTTGAACGCAGTGCAGTGCCCGAGGGAATGCAAATGGACCCAATCGGAATTGAAGAGCTGTTTGTGATGTATATAAACGAAGAAAAGAAGGAGGTCTGACGGTATGAAAGGTACATTGATTAAAGAGCTGTATACTTTTAAGGCAAACCGTATGATTTCGCTTTTAATTGTTTATGCAGTTGCAATTATTCTCAGCGTTATATTTACTACTCCGTGGTTTTCGCTGATTTTGTTTGCGCTTGCATTTGTTGCACCGCTAAACTATGCTTTACACGATGAGCGGCACGGCTGGAAAAACATAGTAAAAGCGTTGCCCGTAAGCACGGCAAAGCGTGTTGCGGCAAGGTACATTATCTGCTGTGCAGAGCTGTTGCTTGCTACGGTGGTTACGTCGGTACTTAATATATTACCGGGCGAGAAATTTTTGGCGAATGCTGTAAACGATACGGTGATACTGTTTTTTATCGGTGCGTTGGGAATGGCATCGGTACTGCTTGTAAGCAATATACCACAGAGGGGCTTAAGAATACCTATGGGCATACTTGCTGTTATTACCTTTTCCGAATGGGTATTTTTACTGTTTATGGATACGGCATATTTGGTTGTCGGATTCAAAGCAATATTGGCTTTTGAAAAGTGGATGATAGCTGTTGTGTTGCTTGCAGGTGTTGCAGTAATGTTTATATCGTATCTGTTTACGGTTCATTTCTCAACCCAGAAGCTTGAACGTAAGCCGAAGGTGAGAAAAAGCATAGCGGCAACGGCAATATGCTTGGGTGTTGCGGCTTGTTTATCGACAGCTGTGCTCGGAGTAAAGGGCAGACTTGTACCCGAGCCGATTATGGATATTGATACTTTTGTAGAGTATAAGGATGAATTCGGCAGTATACTCCTTCACAATGTCCGTAAGACTTCCAATCAGCAGAGCTTAAGCAAAATAGAGATGAACGAGGTACTCAGAAAGCTTGCGGGCAAAGAGGTTTGCAGCGGGGATATTGACCAACGAAAAGTTGTACTTGAACAGGCAGGATTTAAGGTATGGTTTTCAGATGACTTTTTAGCTCATCATGATGAGTTGAATTTCAGCAGCAAATACGGGACATTGGAAGGATATAGTTATACAGACAGCTACTCGATTTACAGCGACTGCCCTGCCAAATACGTTGCCGTAACGGATAACGACGATATGGTGTTTGACGGTGAGGTTTTTGAAAGCGGAATCAGCGAAGAAGAGTTTATAAATCTGCTTGAAGAAAAGGATATGCCCGTAAGGGAGTTTTATGAGGACTCTTATTATTACGGCTCGGTATATCGCACTTACACGGTGTATATTGCCTACGAAAACGTGCTTACAAGAGAGATATCCATTGATAACGTAACCTTTAAGGTGCAGGACGGCAAGCTTTGCAATTACACTGTTTCTGCCGTGGTTTCTGCTGTGGAAAGCTATGACGATGTTGAGTACGAGACTTTTCCGCCTGATGACGAGTATATAAACGAATCACGTGAATATATGATGGAATATATGAGAACTTTAAGGGGAAAAGCTGTTGCAGGAACGGATATTCAGAACTGCAGAGACAAGCTTGAGGAAATAGGTGCTAAGCCGATAGAACGCACGGTTTTTGAAAATTATACTCTGGGTGAAGATCACCTGGAAATCAGCTTTAATGAAGCAAGTGCATATCCCGGCAAGGTCAATTTTATAAAAGCAGTAGGTGAGACAGGTGCAAAGCATTATACAAGCCTCACAGAAGCTGAGCTTGCCGCAATAGAGAGAAAATTCGGTATAGGGATGAGCGATGCAAAGCTGGTTGAACTACTTGAAAAAGAAGAGTTTTATCCTGCTTCGATAATTGAAAATATCGACTACGGATATATGCCCGAAAAGGTCTACAAATGCTATTCGCTTATGCTTGAAATTGACAGCTATGATAACTATGATGATCAGTATTATGAAAGCTGTGAAATAAGAGTTGAGCTGTATGACGGTGTGGTTACAAATACCATTGTTTACCTTGATGGGTATACGGAGCTTGACACAACCGAGCAATACACAGAGCTTGAAGAAATGTATGAATATCTGACTGCCCGTACCGAGGACGGTATGCCGCTTGATGAGCTTATTGATGAGTTTGAAAAAATGAGCGGCAAACCGCTCAGGTCGGTTGAGGCTGATATGGATGACGTGCTGTTTGAGACGTATGCATGGCAGGGTGAATATTATTTTTCACTTGCACGTCAGATTCCGACAGGATACAACGATGAGTTTTATCAGCTGTTTATGGAAGTGCGGTACATATACAACAGTGCAGAACACAAGGGCTTTGACACGACAGAGTGGGGGGACAGCGGAGATAAGAAGTTCTTTGATGAAATAAGAAAATCCGATGCTTATAACGCTCTGAAAGATGCCCCGATAGTTGCGGTTGATATCTATATCAGTGAAACGTAAATAAGTTTTATATGCGGCACGCCGCAGTTACTTTTGTCATACGTTACAAAAGTAACCAAAAGAACTTTTTGAGTTACAAGCACTCCGCAACGTCCGTCAGCCTGCTCCGTTCAAAGTCACAGAATAGTTTAATACTACAAAAAATGTAAAATCTACGTTGTAGGGGCGACCCTGTGTGGTCGCCCGATTTTCATATCAATAAAAATGTCATCCAGAAAGCAGTGAAGGATCTTAAAATTCCTCAAGAGGGAGGCGGATTAAGATTCTTCGCTATCGCTCAGAATGACATTGAATTAAATTTGTGAAATAGTACAGTTTCATAAAGTATTATATAAAAACAACAAAAAGCTCACCGACTCAGGTGGGCTTTTGCTTGTAGATTGCCGAAATTAAAATTATTAATTGAAATAGATACCTCTTTGTGATAGAATTACAGCGTATTTTTGTTATATTCTTTTATTTAAAGAAAGGTACGGTGCTTTCTTATGCTGAAGGATGTCCCCGAAATATTCGGCAGCCTTGTGTTCAACGATGACGTTATGAGCGCACGTCTGCCAAGGGATATATACAAATCACTTCACAAAACCATAGAAGAGGGTAAGAGCCTTGATATTACGGTTGCAAACGCTGTTGCTGCCGCTATGAAGGACTGGGCGCTTGAAAAGGGTGCAACCCATTATACGCACTGGTTCCAGCCGCTTACGGGTATTACTGCCGAGAAGCACGACAGCTTCCTTGAGCCGCAGGGCGACGGCAAGGTAATAATGGAGTTTTCGGGTAAGGCACTCATCAAGGGTGAGCCCGACGCATCTTCATTCCCCTCAGGCGGTCTGCGTGAAACCTTTGAGGCTCGCGGCTACACTGCGTGGGACCCGACATCATACGCATTCATCAAGGATGATTCACTTTGCATCCCGACTATTTTCTGCTCGTTCGGCGGTGAGGTGCTCGACAAAAAGACACCTCTGCTTCGTTCAATGGAGGTTATTGATGCAAAGGCAACACGTCTGCTCAAGCTTATGGGTGACGATCAGGTAACACGTGTAAACTCCACCGTAGGTCCCGAGCAGGAATACTTCCTTGTTGACAAGAACCTTTACAAAAAACGCCGTGACCTTGTTGTGACGGGCCGTACGCTTTTCGGTGCAAAGCCGCCCAAGGGTCAGGAGCTTGACGACCACTATTTCGGTGTAATCAAGCCCAGAGTAAAAGCATTTATGCAGGAGCTCAACGAAGAGCTCTGGAAGCTCGGTGTATATGCAAAGACCGAGCATAACGAGGCTGCACCTGCTCAGCACGAGCTTGCACCCGTTTTCACTACCACAAATATTGCGGCTGACCACAATCAGCTGACAATGGAGATAATGAAAAAGGTTGCTGACCGCCACGGTCTTGCCTGCCTGCTTCACGAGAAGCCCTTTGCAGGTGTTAACGGCAGCGGTAAGCACAACAACTGGTCACTTTCCACTAACTACGGCAAAAACCTTTTCAGCCCCGGTAAAAAGCCGCAGGATAACAAGACTTTCCTTGTCTGCCTTTGTGCTGTGCTTGAGGCTGTTGACCGCAATCAGGACCTGCTTCGTATTGCTTCCGCATCTGCAGGTAACGACCACCGTCTCGGTGCGGCAGAAGCTCCGCCCGCAATCATGTCAACATTCCTCGGTGACGAGCTGACAGAAATTCTCGACGCTATTGAGCGTGGCGAGCACGGTGAAAACAAGAAGGCGGAAAAGGTTGTTACCGGCGTTGAGGTACTGCCCGACTTCAAAAAGGACACTACCGACCGTAACCGTACATCACCGATTGCATTTACGGGTAACAAGTTTGAGTTCCGTATGCTCGGTTCATCGTTCTCTATTGCCGATATAAACACCGTTATCAACACTGCTGTTGCAGATTCATTTGACAGACTTGCTGACAGACTTGAGAGTGCAGAAAACATTGATGCTGAGCTTGACAAGTGGATGTCTGAGACCGTAACAAACCACAAGCGTATTATTTTCAACGGTAACAACTACACTCAGGAATGGGTTAACGAGGCTCACCGCAGAGGTCTGTTTGAGCTTAAGACTACTGCTGACGCAGTGCCGCTTTTTGTCAGCGAAAAGAATATTGAGCTGTTTACAAAGCACAAGATTTTCACAAAGAGTGAAATTGCATCACGCTGTGAGATTATGCTCGACAGCTACAGCAAGGTGCTTCACATTGAAGGTCTTACAATGATTGAAATGGCACGCAAGGAGATACTTCCTGCTGTTGTTACATACACAAATGAGGTTGCCGAGAGCGTGAAACTCAGGCAGGATATAGGCGTTTGCTCCGAAAGTGATGCTACACTCAGACTTTGCAAGAAGCTGACGAAACTTACAGATGAGCTTTATAACAAGACTAAAGAGCTTGACAGTGCGGTAAAGGGACTTGAGCGTATCAACAACAGCCTTGAGGCTTCATCCTACTGCCGTGACGAGCTTGTGCCTGCGATGAATTCACTTCGTGCAGTTGCTGACGAGCTTGAAACCATAGTTGCAGAGAAGCACTGGCCGTATCCGTCATACAGCGAGCTTCTTTTCAATGTTTAATTAAAGTAAAACGGAGATGTACGCTTTTGTACATCTCCGTTTTTGTTGTACTATTAAAAAATGACACCTTCGTTTTTTGTGAAGGTGTCATAATTTTTTTATTCTTCTGTAACTACAGGCTTCTTCGGCTCGATTTTGCCGTAACGGCTTGCATTGGAGATATCGGAACGGGGGCTGCGTGCAGGCTGCTGGGGAACAGACTGAGCGGAGCTGTTTCTGTTGCCGCCTCTGTTACCTCTGTTGTAGCCGCCCTTGCCGCCTCTGTTGTTGTAACGGCGGTCTGGGTTTGTGGGCTTAACGCCTTCTGCAAGTGTGATAACGACCTTACGCTCGCTGTCTGAGCCGACAGAGTGTGATTCAACACCTTCAATCTCCTGGACTGTGGTGTGGATGATTCTGCGCTCGTAGGGATTCATCGGATCGAGAACTGCGTTTCTGCCGTTGCGGAGAACCTTTGCAGCGTTGCGCTTTGCAAGCTCACGGAGTGTTTCAGCACGCTTCTCACGGTAGTTGCCGATGTTGATGGATACACGCTTGTAGTTATCCTTGCCCTTGTTCATATAAAGGCGTACAAGGTACTGGATAGCGTCGAGTGTCTCGCCACGTCTGCCGATTACTACGCCGTAATCTTCGCCGCAGTCGAGCTCGATTGCGATACCGTCTTCTTCCTCAGCGAAGGAAACTTCGCACTCAGCAATGCCGAGGCCTTTGAGGATTGAACGGATATAAGCCTTTGTGCCCTCGAATGCTTCGGGGTTAGCAACGGGCTTCTTTACGGGAGCAGGCTTTGCTGCAGGTGCCTTGGGAGCGGGCTTGTCAGCCTTCTTCTCTTTTACGGGCTTTGCTGCGGGCTGCTCGTCGGGAATTTCGTAGAATGCCTTGACCTTTGCAGGAGTTTCTTTACCGAATATACCGAAAGCCTTTTTCTTGGGCTGCTCGATAACTGTAAACTGTACATCTGCTTCGAACGGTGCATTGAGCTGAACCTTAGCGTTCTCGTAAGCTTCGTCAACCGTCTTGCCGATGCCGATTGCTTCTCTAATCAAATTGTTGTACCACCTTAAGTGTTATTTTTCTTCGTTCTTCTTTCTTTCCGCCACGACTTTCATATTGTTCTCTTTTGAGCGGCGGTAAATGGTTTCTTCAACCATTGTACGTGCAATAACTTTTTCGGGGCTGTAGAAGTGACCTACAACCAGAGTCTGAATGAAAGAATAGATGTTGTTGATAATCCAGTAAATACCGACAGCAGCAGGGAACATTGTAGTCATCCATGCTGAGAAGAGGGGCATACCGAATGTCATACAGCCTGTCATAGCGTTGTTTGAGGCTGCGGAATTTGTGCGCTTCTGGCGTATCTGTGTGATGAGTGATGTAGCCATTGATGTGAGGAATGACAGGATAGGAATGAGAAGAAGGAGATTGAACGCCTTGAAACTCGGTTCACCTGTCAGGTCGATGCCGAAGAAAGTGAGCTGTGTAGCACCGAAATTCTGGATTTCGGAGATAATTGAGTCTAAGTTCTCAATTTTTACGCCATTCTGGATAACGTAATCTTTGATTGCACCGATATTTTTGATGATCTGGATTTCTGCCTGGTAGTCGTTGAATGTGCCTTCGAGTACTTTTGAATCGTAAAGAGCTTTGAGAGCTGTTTTACAGGCAGCGATTGTGTCTTTAGGTAAATTGATGATATAGGTGAGCGGCTTGTATACCGCACCGTAAAGACCGATAATGATGGGGAACTGGATGAGGAGAGGGAGACAACCCTGATTCATCGGGTTAAAGCCTTCACGCTGATAGAGAGCCTGCTGCTCTTCCTGAATCTTCTGCTGAGCGTTTTTGTCGCCCTTGTATCTCTCCTGGATTCTGCGGAGCTTAGGCTGAAGCCTTGCCTGCTTTGATGAGCTTTTCTGCTGCTTGATTGAGCTGGGAAGGAGAATGATTTTGAAGACAAGTGCGAACAGGGCAATAGCTACAAAATAGCTGCCTGAATCAAAAAATATGTCAACAATACCGTAAAACTGTCCTAACAGCCAACCAAACGGTACAGCAAGTATATCTCTCATTAGTTATCCTCCGTGTGGTTTTTCTTGGGCGGTACCGGATCGTATCCACCCGGGAACAAAACATTGCACCTCAAAAGCCGGCGTATTGCCAGCAGACTGCCGAAAAACAAGCCATGCACCTCTATAGCTTCGATCGCATACTGCGAACAGGTAGGATAGAAGCGGCACATCGGTGGCTTGTGCGGCGATATTTTTTCGCGGTAGAAGCGGATTAACCGTAATACAGCTTTTTTCATTGGTGAATAACACCCGCCTGCTTCAAATGATTGAAAATAACGGTTTCAAGCTGAGTGCTTTTGAGGTATTTTGTTTTGTTTCTTGCGACAAAAACGATGTCCCATTTGCCGTCTACCTGAGGCAGAACTGCACGGAACGCCGCTCTTATCACTCTGCGGGAGCGGTTGCGCTCAACTGCGTTGCCGATCTTTTTACTGGTAGTAATTCCGACACGACAAATTCCCGCACTGCTCTTTGCTACGTAAGTTACCAGTGCAGGACTTGTGTAGACCTTGCCGCGACCGTATGTGCGGCGGAAGTCCGTATTCCGATTTAAAGTAATTATAGTTGAAGCCATAACCGTTCGCCTTGTGAGCTCTTACCCGAACTTAGTAAGAGAGCTGCTTTCTGCCCTTTGCTCTGCGGCGGGCGAGAACCTTACGGCCGTTTCTGTCCGCCATTCTCTTGCGGAAGCCGTGCTCCATCTTGCGATGACGCTTCTTGGGCTGATAAGTCCTTTTCATTCTTACATAACCTCCATTCAAGGTGTGATTTGTGACCTAAGCGGAAAAAAGCATATTGGGCTTATACCCCACTTTAGACCTTACAAGGTGCTATTATATAACAAAAATGCCCTCAATGTCAACCTTTTTTTGTATTAAGGCACATCTTGCGATTGTATATTGCTATTCACACAATATGGTGCAGAAAAGCGGCAACAAAAAGTGCTTTTCAGGCAAGTTTTTGTTTGCTTCTTGTGTTTTGATATATTATATGGTAATATTATAAAGATAACTTTTCTGGAGGGGCAGTATGACAAATCAGAACAAAAACAAGATAGTTACCGTTGTGGCAATACTGCTGATTGCTGTTGCTGTTGTTCTTACGGTTCAGCTTTTTATAGGTGAAGACAAAACAGAGCCTGAAACGCAGACTGTACCGATAACAGTTGCAAATACTATGCCGGCAACGGAATATAACAAGCCGGTAACACAAAAAGACGAATCTGAAGAGACATCTGAAACCTCTGCTTCGGTAAAGTATCTTTGGGATTACGGCCCCGGCAAGTCCAATGCGAAAGTTGCAGATCAGGGCTGATAATTATGAACAGGGATAATAAAATGAATCTGCACGCAGGTCACAGAGAAAGAGTACGCGAAAAGTTCATAAAAAGCGGAATTGACGGATTTGCAGATCACGAAGTTCTCGAGCTGCTGCTTTTTTATGCTAACCCGAGAGGTGATACAAACCCGATTGCACACGAGCTGATAAACCGCTTCGGTTCTGTGTCGGCAGTTTTTGAGGCAAGCTATGACGACCTTGTTACAGTAAAAGGTGTAGGTGATACGGCGGCTACGCTTATAAACCTTGTACCTCAGCTTTTCAGACGGTATTCGCAGGATAAGGCAGATACAGTAAGAAGCATCAGTGATACGAAGTCTGCGGCTGATTACCTTGTTCCGCGTTTCTACGGCTTTACAATCGAGCGTGTCGGTATTCTTTGTCTGGATGTGCAGGGCAGGATTAAAAATTTTGTCTTCGCTTCTGAAGGTTCTCTGAATCTGGCGCATATTGACACGAGACGTGTTGCACAGATTGCACTGCAGAATAATGCTGACAGTATTATTCTTGCCCACAATCATCCTGACGGTATTGCAGTTCCGTCACGCAGTGATATTGAGACAACAAAATCTCTTATCAACGCACTCGGGCTGATAAACATACGCGTTTCTGACCATCTGATAATCAGTGACGGTGAGTGCTTTTCGATGGCGGCAAATCCGAAATTTGCTCCTTTATTTATACATAAATCAATAATAAGTTAAAACCACACAAATCGTTCAGCGGTGATTTGTGTGGTTTATTTTATCTTTTCCGGTGTAACGGCTATTGTTGCACAGCATACCGCACTTGCACCTGCTTTAATAAGCGTTTTGCGGCATTCGTTAAGTGTTGCACCTGTTGTTTTGATATCGTCAACAAGAAGAATGGTTTTGTTACTGGTAGAGTCGGGCTTTTCAGCGGCAAAGGCGTTTTTCAGATTATTTATTCTCTCTTTGCCTTTAAGGTTGTGCTGGTCTGCTGTTTCGCGTGTTTTAATCAGCAGCAATTCGTCGTATGGAAGATTGAGATGCTTTGCAATTTCTTTTGCGAGCAGTGCGGATTGGTTATAACCTCGCTGACGGTGTTTGAGCTTTGTTTGCGGTACGCAGGTGACAACGTCAAATTTGACGTCGCCGAATTCTTTGGCAACGCACTCTGCAGTTTCTTTGCCGAAGAATTTTACAAGGTCTGTTTCACCGCCGAATTTGAAACGGTGTATTGCTTCACAAAGTTGATTTTCGTAAAGAAAAGGGGACGCGAGAAACAGTGAAAAATTATGCTTTGAGCAGGTACAACCTGTACGCGGACAGCCGCAACTGAGACAGCGGTCGGTAATTCTGCTGATGTTTTCTTCACAATCCTCGCATAAATGCATATGCCGCTGCCCTATCTCGTTACAGACAGGACAGCGGGCAGGAAAAAACAGATTTAAAATTTGTGAGCCTATGCGTCTCATTAGTGAGTGCCGTCACCCATGCACTTGACCATAACAGCCTTCTGTGCGTGAAGTCGGTTTTCAGCTTCGTCAAATATTTCGTCAGCGTGCTCTTCGAATACCTTTGCGGTAATTTCTTCTTCACGGTGAGCGGGAAGACAGTGAAGCACCATTGCACCTTCATTAGCGAGAGCCATAGCCTCGTCATTGATCTGGTAGCTCTTGAATATCTTCTTTCTCTCTTCTGCTTCGCCCTCCTGACCCATGGAAGCCCATACGTCAGTGTAGAGAACATCTGCACCCTTGACAGCTTCTGCGATGTCGCTTGTGCAGCAGAACTCGCCGTTTTCGCTTGCCCACTTCATAAGCTCAGCATCGGGCTGATATGCGTCGGGGCAGGCAATGCTGACCTTCATGCCGACCTTGATACAGCCTGCGATGAGGGAGTTAGCCATATTGTTGCCGTCACCGATATAGCAGAGCTTGAGGCCCTCAAGTGAGCCCTTGTGCTCACGGATTGTCATAAGGTCTGCAAGTACCTGGCAGGGGTGGCAATAGTCTGTAAGACCGTTGATAATCGGAATTGAGCCGACCTTTGCGAGAGTTTCAACCTCTTCCTGGTCGAATGTACGGATCATAATACCGTCGAGATAGCGTGAAAGTACACGAGCTGTATCTTCTACAGGCTCGCCTCTGCCAATCTGGAGGTCACGTGAGCTGAGGAAAAGTGCACTGCCGCCAAGGTCATACATACCGACCTCGAAGGATACACGTGTTCTTGTAGATGATTTCTGGAAAATCATACCGAGAGTCTTGCCTGCAAGATACTTGTGGTCAATGCCGTTTTTCTTGGCGTATTTGAGCTGATCTGCAAGATCAAGAATGTCGATGATTTCCTGCTTTGTAAGGTCAGAAAGTTTAAGTAAATGTTTCATTATCTATATTCTCCTTATTAAAGAAGTTCTACTGAATTTTCACCGCAGATACGAACGGTATCATCGTCCCATACAGAGACCTGAACCTCGCCTATATGAGCTTTGCCGAGCATAAGCATACAAAGTCTGGACTGACCGATGCCGCCGCCCATTGTAAGGGGGAGAGTACCGTCAAGAAGCATTGAGTGGAACATAAGCTCTGCACGCTCGGGACAGCCTGCTTTGTCAAGCTGAGAGCGGAGTGCATCAGCATCAACACGGATACCCATTGACGAAATCTCAAAAGCACAGCCGAGCACTTCGTTGTAGAAAAGAAGGTCGCCGTTGAGAGTCCAGTCGTCATAGTCGGGTGCACGACCGTCGTGCTTTTCACCGGAAGCGAGCAAGTCACCAATCTGCATAAGGAATACGGTACCGTATTCTTTTGCAATAGCGTTTTCACGCTGCTTTGATGTCATATCGGGGTAAAGAGCCTCGAGCTCATAGGTTGTGATATATTTTACGTTACGGTTGAGTGTAACAGTAATGTCGGGATAAGTTTCTTTTACCTTGTCGAGTGAATCACAGATTGCACTGACAATGGCATCGACAGTTTCTTTAAGAAAAGCTGTGTTGCGCTGTTCACGTGAGATAACCTTTTCCCAGTCCCACTGGTCGACGTAGATTGAGTGGATATTATCCATTTCTTCGTCGCGGCGGATAGCGTTCATATCGGTGACAATACCTTCACCGATGCTGAAGCCGTATTTATAGAGTGCATAGCGCTTCCACTTTGCGAGTGAGTGGACAACCTGTGCGACCGTGCCTGTTTCTTTGATATCGAATGCAACGGCACGTTCAACACCGCTGAGGTCATCGTTGAAGCCTGTGCTTGCCTCGACAAAAAGCGGTGCGGATACACGGCTGAGGTTGAGCGCTTTGCAAAGGTTTTTGTTGAAAATATACTTGATTGAGCCTATGGCTATCTGTGTGTCGTGCACGGAAAGTGTTGACTTGTAGCCTGCAGGCAGAAAAGTTTTGCTCATAACAATAGCTCCTTAAAAAACTGAATGTGCTGTGGATGAGTTCCACAGCACATCAAACCACATTATAAAATTATAAATCCAAGAAATAGTTTTGTCAAGAATAATATATTATAAATGCGTTTTACAAAAACGCAAATCATGCAAAATAAGTTTTGCAAATCATGATTTTGAAGAAATCAAATCATGCCGTAAGGCAAATCATCTTTTTAATGCCTTAATCAAATTGATACACAATAGTAAAGGCAGTGGCACCGAAGAAAGTCAGTGCTACTGCCTTTTTGTTTTAATACTTAATGCATTTTGTATTTTTATGATTTGCTATCGCATGATTTGGCTTTCAGCCATGATTTGTTGCGCAGCAACATGATTTGAATTGATAAATCAATTCGTTTTATTTAAGCCTTTGCTTTACCGCTCATTATAACTCTCAGCAAATCTGCGACGCAGCCCTTGTTACAGTGGCAGGCAACGTACTTGCAGATATTATGTATCGGCTTGGGTGCCTGACCTGCACAGGCAGGAAAACCGACTGATTTGAGCATATCCCAGTCGTTGTAATAGTCACCTATTGCTGCGGTATGCTCACGGTCAATGCCGAGTATCTCTGCAAGCTTAAGCACTGCTGTGCCTTTGTGTACGCCCTTTTCAAGCATTTCAAAGGTTAAGGGAGATGAGGACATAAAGCTTGCTATATCCTTTGCAGCCTCTGCATCGGCTTTGAGCTTCTTGATTGTGAGCGGATTGCCCCAGAATATTACCTTGAACCAATCGTCATCCGGCACAGAGTCAATATCGGTGATAATATACGGTACGTCATCGAGAAAGACCTGACCGATTGACAGAATACCCTTATCGGTGATATATGCCTTGTCCAGACCGAATATTCCGACCTCGATTCTGTCGAGCCCGTGAGAATATTTTTTTCTCATTTTTTTGACAAACTCACGGCCTTCAGCTGAAACAGTATTCTTCCATATCAGCTTATGCTCGTTAAAATCGTAAATACCTGAGCCGTTGAGTATTATGGCAGGGCAGTTGGGACTTACTCGGCGGTATGCACGCTCGAGTGAGCGTACGGGTCTGCCGGACGCAAGAGTGAAATTGCCGCCGCACGACATAAAACGGTCGATTGTTCTTTTGTTGATTTCGGGAAGCGTACGCAGCTTTGAATGGAGTGTACCGTCGATATCAGAAGCTACGAGCCAATTTGAATAATCAGGCTTCATTATTTATCAGAGTCCTTGTTTTCAGAGTCTTTTTTTGCTTTGAAACGTTTGATTTTCTTGGAAGTTGTCTTTTCGAATTCTTCATCACGAATGACGACTTTTGAAATCTGCTTATAGATAGGAAGCTCTTTGCAGACTTCCTTGATGCTCTTGAGAACTTCTGCTACGGATTTATCCTCACTGAGGAAAACCTCTGCCGTAAGACCGCTTGCGTTGCCGCTTTCGCTCATTTCACCGCTGACGACAACCTCTGTAACGTAATCGATGCCCTGGATGTAGCCTTCGATCTCTTCGGGGTAAATATTTTTACCGTTGTCGAGAACGATGACGTTCTTCTTTCTGCCGCAGATGATGAGCTGATCTTTATCGTTGATGTAACCGTAGTCGCCTGTATAGAACCAGCCGTCAACGATAACTTCTGCAGTAGCTTCGGGGTTGTTGTAGTAGCCGAGCATAACGGTATCGCCCTTGATGCAGATTTCGCCTACACCCTCATCGTCGGGATCGTCTATACGCCAGTCGATACAGCGAAGCTTGATACCTGCTGTGTTGTAATCGTTTGCTTCATCGTGGTTAGCACAGACAAGGGGTGAACACTCTGTGATACCGTAGCCGTTGATAAGGCTGATACCGATGTTGTCGAAAAACTCGCCGACTTCGGGTCTGATTGCAGCGCCGCCGCAGACAATCTTGCGGAGCTTGCCGCCGAAGTTCTCGTGGATTGCGCTGAAGAACTTTCTGCGCTTATCAATACCGATTTTGCGGAGCATATTGCTTGCTTTTATAAGGAGCTTGAACATTTCAGCCTTGCCCTGATTCTCGATTTCACGAGAGATTCTGCTGACGAAAAGCTCAGCAACTGCAGGCACGATGTAGATGTATTCGGGCTGATATGTCTTGAGATTCTTGAGAACCGCCTTGAGGTTTTCGTTGATGCAGAGTGTTGAGTGCTTGTGGAATGAAACAAGCAGGTCGGCAACACTCTCGTAAGTGTGGCTGTATGGGAGGATTGAAAGACCGACCTCGTATACTGTTGAAACCTGAAGACCGTAGCATACACAGGAAACAAGGTTCTTTTCACTGAGCATAACACCTTTTGACATACCGGTTGTACCTGATGTATATACAAGAAGCTTCATTGCGTTGGGGTCGCTTGTGAGTGCGATATAATCGCTCTTATCAAGTTTTGAGCCTTCTTCGATTGCTTTTGAGAACGAAACGAACTTGCCGTCGTCCTCATCTCTGTCAAAACCGATGAAAAACTTTACGCCTTCAAGCTTGTCAGCGTGCTCGCGGAGCATTTTTTCATATTTCTTATCGTAAAAAAGAACGGTTGCCTTACTGTCGCAGAGAAGGTGAACGATATCCTTCTCGGGAAGCTGAGCATCAAGCGGAACGAATACGCCGCTGCTGCGAAGAGTGGTGAAATATGCTGTAATCCAGTTAAAGCTGTTTGCACCAAGGCATGCGATTCTGCCGGCACCTTCACCGTTTGCGGTGAGGTAAGCACCGAGCGAGTACATACGGTTGATGAATGCTTCGTAAGTCATGCTTCTGATTTCGTCGCCGACTTTGTACTTGTAAACGATTTTGTCTGCTGCTTCTTTGAGCGCAAGGTCAACCATCTCTCTGATGCTTGACACCATAGTAACATTATAATAATTGTAATTAACTTTTCCCATAAATGAAACCTTCCGTTTATGTTGTTTTGGGCATCAGTATATTAATATGCCAACGTTACGATAATAACCAACAGATTACAGGATTGTCACCCTATTGATGAAAAAATCGTTTCTACTGTGAAAATCGGCTCAGGTAGAGTTGGAGTTTGCAGCTCTACTCACAGTAGAAAGCACGCAGATTCAACGAAAATATGCTTGATTTTTAAAAATCGGTGTGGTATAATACGGGACAGAAAATAAAGGTGGTGACAGCGTGACAGAAGAACAGCTCAGGGCAAATATTGCCAAAAACATTACTGAACTCAGAAAAGCTTCCGATATTACTCAGGCTGAACTGGCTGAAAAACTCAACTATTCGGATAAATCAATTTCAAAGTGGGAACGCGGCGACGGTGTGCCCGACGTGATTGTTATGAATAAAATTGCTGAGCTTTTCGGTGTTACACTCAACGACCTTGTGAGCGACGAAAAACCGAAACTGCCGCGAAAAAAACCGCATCTCACAAACCGCATCATTATTCCGCTTTTATCGGTTGGTCTTGTTTTCCTTATTGCTTCGATTGCATTTTTTGTGCTTCGCATGATTGACGTATGGGTCGATAAATCGGCACTTCTTTTTGCCTACGCTGTGCCGATATCACTTATCGTTATGCTTGTTTTCAGCGAGATATGGTGGGTGCTTACCGCCCGTCTGCTTACCCTCAGCGGTCTGATCTGGTCGTTTTTTATCTGCATCCGCCTTACGGTTGCGAACGAAGATATCAACTATATTTTCATTATTGCAGCTATACTTCAGGTTATCACCGTGCTCTGGTTTGTAATGCGGTACCGTTCGAAATTCCGTAAGAAACAAGAGAAAGAAAAAAAGAATAAAGAGTAACAGAAAAAAGACTTGCCGGTGCGAATGACACGGCAAGCCTTTTTTTATATGAAAAGTCACTTAATTGCTGATAAAATGTTTTTTTAAAGAGGGTTTTACTTTTTTCCAGATTAATTTTGTCAGCGCGGTTGCAAGACTTACAACGATGCATGAGCAGACAATCGCAACCAGATAGAAAGTAAATTTAATTTTAAGCGGATGCTCTGGAATGAATTTCTGCATAAACAAATTCCAGAAATGGTGGTTGAGATAAATCAGGAGACTTGCTTTTCCGAAGTGCTCTGAGAATTTAAAAGAAATTCTTTCAGATAAAACGGATTTTTTACCGAACAGCGAATAAAGCAGAACGAAAAATACAGGCAATATATAGTAATCGGTTTCTGCCTGTGGGAAGAAAAACATAAAAACGGTAATCACAGCGATACATAATATTTCAATGCCGGCAAAGAACCATTTACCAAATCGGGATGCTTTGTGATGTTCGCTGGATTTCACGCAATCAAAAATCATACAACCCATACAGATACCTGCAATGCCTCGTAGTAAACCTGCATGTATCGGTGTGCCGTAAAAAAGCTCTGTTATAACATCGATTCGACCGTACTTGTAACAGAGTGCACCATAAATCAGGAAAACGGATACCGGACAGATAACGCGTGTAAATACAGTGCTTGCTTTTCTTGCAAGCGGATAAAGAATAAATAAAGATATCATCATTGATGACAGATACCACGAAACTCTTGTAAACGGAACTGTCCGCAATCCTGTTATTTGCAACGGTAAAATTTCACCTAACAGGTATATGGGTCTTGTTATGAATTCATATAGTGTGTAACTATTTATCAGTGACATGGATATGAAGGCAATCAGTGCTGAAAAAAACAGAGGAAGAGAAAATGATGAAAATTTATGGACAATAAATTTTAATGTATCGGCACCGATGTTTTCGTTTTTAGCTTTATGTACGGAGTTCATCATAAAATAGCCGGAAATCATAAAGAAGAATTCAACGGATAAGTATCCCAGCGGAAAAAGTTTGATATTCCAATCTTGTCCGAAATGAAATAGAACGATAATAACTGCAAAATAAAATTTCAGTAAATCAATACTGCTGTTTCTTGATTTCATAGTTTCCGACATACTTTGAACAGTCCTTTTCTGGGATATTGTTGATTAATATTATCATAAAATCCGTCCTTTAGCAAGCGGTGAATTGTGCACGACGGACAAAAACATTTTATGGATAAAAAACTTCTTGACTATATATAGAGCGGGTGTTATTATATATGCGTATTTTTATAATTTATAACATGGGAGAAAATGCTTATGTTTGAAAAAATCGATGCACAGTACAGCTTCAGTGCAAGCGAAAAAGAAGTACGTCAGTTCTGGAAAGAGAACGACGTATTCCAGAAGAGCGTTAAAATGAACGAGGGTAAGCCCGAGTTCACTTTCTACGACGGTCCGCCCACAGCTAACGGCAGACCTCACGTCGGTCACATCCTGACCCGTTCTATCAAGGACCTTATTCCCCGTTACCGCACAATGAAGGGTTACCACGTTGAGCGTAAGGCAGGCTGGGATACTCACGGTCTTCCTGTTGAGCTTGAGGTTGAGAAGGAGCTCGGCTTCAGCGGTAAGTCGGATATCGAAAAGTACGGTATCGTACCCTTTATCGACAAGTGCCGCAAGAGCGTATGGAAGTATAAGGACCTCTGGGAGGATATGAGCGAGCGTATCGGCTTCTGGGCAGATTTCGAGAAGCCCTATATCACTTATGATAATAACTACATTGAGTCCGTATGGTGGGCATTCAAGCAGCTCGATGCAAAAGAGCTTCTCTACCACGGTCACAAGATTGTTCCTTACTGCCCCCGTTGCGGTACAGCACTCTCATCTCACGAGGTTGCTCAGGGCTACAAGAATATCAAGACCCGTTCCGCATTCGTACGTTTCAAGCTCCGTGACGATGCAGATACATGCTTCCTTGCATGGACAACAACACCCTGGACTCTGCCTTCAAACGTTGCTCTTTGCGTCAACCCCGATGCAGACTACGTAAAGATTAAGGCTGAGGACGGCAACTATATTCTTGCCGAGGCTCTTGTCGGCGGTCTTTTCGAGGAAGGTAAGTACGAGGTAGTTGAGAAATACAAGGGTATCGACCTTGAGCACATCAAGTACGAGCCTCTTTTCCCCTATGTTAAGGACAAGTACTACGACAAGGCTTGGTTTGTAACCTGCGACGGTTACGTTACACTCGACAGCGGTACAGGCGTTGTTCACATCGCTCCCGCATTCGGTGAGGACGACTCCCGTGTAGGTAAGAATTATAAGCTTCCCTTTGTTCAGCTTGCTGATGAGCGTGGCTGCTTCCCCGAAGAGGCAACAGATTACGCAGGCCGTTTTGTTATGGACTGCGATCCCGATATCATCACAAAGCTCAGCAACGAAGGTCCGCTCTTCAAGGTTCAGACCATCGAGCATCAGTATCCCTACTGCTGGCGTTGCGACAGCCCGCTTCTCTACTACGGTAAGCCCTCATGGTTTATTGCAATGAGCTCACTTCGCGACGAGCTTACTGCAGACAACGCATCCGTCAACTGGCTGCCCGAAACCTACCGTGACGGCCGTATGGGTAACTTTGTCAGCAACGTTATCGACTGGTCTATCTCCCGTGACCGTTACTGGGGCACACCGCTTCCCGTTTGGGTTTGCGACAAGTGCGAAAAGCACCACGTAATCGGCAGCGTTGAGGAGCTTTGCAAGCTCACAGGCGCATCACCCGATGTCGACCTTCACAAGCCCAGTGTTGATCCGCTCACATTTGAGTGTGAGTGCGGCGGCACAATGAAGAGAGCTCCCGAGGTTATCGACTGCTGGTTCGATTCGGGCTCAATGCCTTTTGCACAGCACCACTATCCCTTTGAGAATAAAGACCTGTTTGAGAAGCAGTTCCCTGCAGATTTCATCAGTGAGGGCAGCGACCAGACACGTGGTTGGTTCTATTCTCTCCAGGCTATTTCAACTGCTATCTTCGGCAAGTCACC
>JAZSEX010000066.1:0-10801 GCA_045531935.1 Acutalibacteraceae bacterium
TCTTCCTCGTAGAGGTCATCTTCGTCTTCGTCGGACTCTTCCTCGTAGAGGTCATCTTCGTCCTCGTCAGACTCTTCCTCAGCATATTCCACTTCGTAGTATGCTTCTTCTATATCAGCCTGAACTTCAGTTTCTTCAACCTCTGCCTGTGCATAAACAGCCTGAGCTACATCGTCTTCTTCAACAAGCTCTTCATATACTTCAATTTCTTCTGCCTGCTCCGAAGGCTCTTCTTCAGCTTCAACAGCTGATTCGGAAACTGCTGCAGGAGCTGTTGCTTTGATAGCTGCAACCTGCTCTGCGGCAAGCTCGGGAAGCTTTTTGATAAGCTCGATATGCTCTGCATATGCAACAAGAAGTGAAGAACGGAAATCGTTAGCTTCAAGCTTGAGTAAATCGATAAGTGTCTGCTGCTCTGCCTGCTCAAGCTCAGCCTGTGCATTTATTTCTGCAACACGCTGCTCTGCAGCGGCAACCATTTCAGCAGCTTTTCTATCTGCAGCAGCAATTTTTTCGTTGTAATAGCTGTCAGCCTTAAGCATCTTATCGCGTGAAACAGCATCAGCCTTTGCGAGCTGCTCGGAAGCAATAGATTCTGCATCGGAAAGAGTTTTTTCTGCCTGTGCAGTTGCAGACTCGACAGACTGCTTTAAAACAGCCTCTGCCTCGGCAAGCATTGCTTCTGACTTTGACTGAGCATCGGTAAGAAGCTCGTCAGCTCTGAGCTGAGCCTCGGAAACAGTCTGCTCTGCAAGTGCTGTTGCAGACTCGATTTTTTCATTAGCTGCAGATTCAGCATCTGCTGTAATTGATGCGGACATCTTCTGTGCCGTAAGGAGAGCGGCACTGATATTATTCTCTTCTTTCTGATATGCCTCTACTCTTTCGGTAAGAGCGGCAATTCTTCTTATGTATTCGTTTTTCTCCTGATTAATACCTTCGACAGCTGTTGCAATATCGCCGATAAACTCGTCAACATCTATTGAACGGTATGTGCCTCTGCCGGCTGAGGGGAAATTATGAGCTCTGATTTCTGCAGGTGTCATTATATATATCCTCCTTAGATTGTGTAATATCCGTTTTTAAGGTTTTCCAGAACATCGCCTGAAAAATCGTAATTATGCGGAAGAATAATAAACGTCTTATTGGAAATACAGCTGATTTTACCGTCATTAGCAAAAACAACGCCGCTGAGGAAATCAATCATTCTGCGTACATCAGTGTCGCTGACCTGCTCAAGATTGAGCAGAACAAGACGCTGCTTATTGACGTGCCTTGCAATATCCTTGACTGTTTCGGTATCGAACATAGAGGGCTTTGCAAGAATAACCTTTGCGTTACCTGATTTTGATTTTGAACTGAAATCTACAACGTTGCCGTTAGAGGATGTACGCTGAGGCTGCTCGTCGTAGTAATCTTCGTCATCATCGTAGTCGTCATCATACTCAAGCTCAGCCTGACGCTTGAATCCACCCTTTGATGCACGTGAACGGAAAGCATCGAAAATACCCTTCTTAGGTGCGGAAGCACGGCTCTGCTGTATTGGAGCCTCTTCTTCCTCATATTCGTCTTCCTGTGAATAGCTGTAATCGAGACTGTCAGCATCGTCGTAATAATCGCCCTCACTGTAGCTGACATATTTTTTGAAAGCGTCCGGTATCTTACCCATTGCTGTTTACCTCCGTTATATTTATTAGTATATACGCCTGCCGAAAATTGAAGAACCTACACGGACAAGCGTCGAACCTTCAAGTATTGCTTCATAGTAGTCCGAAGACATACCCATAGATAATATACTTATATCAGTATTATCTAATTTTTTATCGCGAATGTCAACAAACAAACGCCTCATTTTTGAAAAAAACATACGTGCTTCATCGCTGTTTTCGCAAACCGGCGGTATAGCCATAAGGCCACGCAGCTTTATACCCTCAATTTCAGCAAGCTGAGCGATAGTTTCTTCGGCAGAATCCCATTCGATGCCGCTTTTTGAATCTTCGCCGCCAACATTTATTTCAGCAAGAATATCGGTAGTTATGCCTGCCGCTAGCGAACGCTTTGCTATTTCATTTGCAAGACGCACACTGTCGACAGACTGAATCATAGTGACCTCGCCTACAATCTGCCTGACCTTATTAGTCTGCAGATGACCGATAAGGTGAGCCTCACACTCACGCAGAAACGGCTTTTTGCCGAGATACTCCTGAACTTTATTCTCACCTATGAGATTTATTCCGCAGTCTATAGCGTGATTGATATACTCAGGCTCTACCGTTTTTGTAACCGCCATAAGAGTTACATCGCCTGCCGACCTTCCGCTGAGCTCGGCCGCTTTTGCAATACGCTCGCGGATAACGGAAAGATTATATTCAATATCGGCAAAACGCTGTATATCAACTGATTGTTTTTCCGTCATACAAATCCTTTCCTTTCACTATTATTTCGTCGTACTGCTCAATTTCACTCTTCGGCAGTGAAGCCAGCACTTTTTTTCTCTCCTCCGGAGTCATTTCGGAAGTATCGGGCTGCTCAGGCGGAGCTGTGATGACATAATCATCTTCAGACCAGACTATATTTATCTCTCTGAAATTAACAAGCGAAGAACGCAGGATATATACACCCTTGACACCGTCAACCTCACGCACTGCACTGCTCGGAATCTTATAGCCTCTGACCGTACTGAAAATAATTTCAATATCTTCAATACGCATATTTGCAAGCTCTTCATTCATTATCTTGCACTTGAGCACAACTGCGGCTTTTTTAGCACCGCTGACATTTACGGCAACCACATCAGCCTTGAGCTTTTCGGTAGCGGCATAAGGGAAATCAACCATTACCGTCGAACCTACTGACATTGACGAAATTTTTTCAATATCGAGCACACAGACTATATACCAGTCAAAGCCCGTAACAAGTTTGCCCATTACGTTTTCGGGTACAGACTCAGGCTCAGCCGTGAAGAGCTGCTCGGCATTTTCAGGAGGAATTGACAAAACATTCGAGCTGTTACAAATACCCTCATAGCCGTCTACTGCATTGATATAATAGCCGGAGCCGTCTGCAAGAATTTCCTTTGACGTAATAGTCTTTGATTCAAGTCGGGCAAGCTCTGCTTTTATGCCGTCAATTATTCCCTGAAAATCAATCGTTTCGCCTAAAACAAGCTGTTTTTTGATAATAGAATCTCTGAGGTGAGAGTAGCTGTCAGTCAACGTATCGAGCTTGCCTGAAAGCACACCGTCCATAAGATCCGAAACAGAATCACTTATCTGCGAATCCATAGTTTTTGTATCTATTGCGGAAGACGAAGAAACAGAGCTCAGCTTCTCATAACGTTCGAGCTCCGCTTTGAGAGTTGCAATACGGGTATAGTTTGCGGCATCCTCATCACTGCCGAAAGCAATCGCAACAGTATTGCCTTTTGAAACCTTTTTACCGTCGGTTGCAACTGGCACAACCGTACCTGTTGCAGAGTTTTCGATATACTGCTCCTGCCTGACAAAGTAGCCTTTGGTGAAAATACTTTCATTCACCGTCTGCTCAATGGCAGTAGCGGTTGTAACCTTTTCAACACTTGAATCGTAGAACTGAATAGCAATATAAAATATAAAAAGTAAAGCAATAGCAATACTTATAACGCGTACAATAAGAGGCTTATTATCATTATAGAAACCTCTTGCCCTTGTTTCCACACGATCGGTAAAAACGGGATTAAGGGCTATCGGCACCTTCTTTGCCAATTTCATTCTCCCCTTTTCTCAAAAACTCATCGCACAAATCAAATGCGGCATCTGCAAGCTCACTGAAGCTTGCATAATCATCAATATAAAGCCAGTTTACACGCTCATCTTTTCTGAACCAGGTAAGCTGACGCTTTGCATAGCGGCGGGTCTGCATACGCAGATTGTCAAGCGCTTCATCAAGCGACATTTCACCGCTGAAATAAGGTATAAGTTCCTTATGACCTATAGCCTGGGCGGCTGTACCTTTCTCGGAATCAAGGCAAGCCTTTGCCTCTTCAACAAGACCGTTTTGCGCCATTATGCCGACACGTCGGTTGATACGCTCGTAAAGAAAATCTCTGTCACGGGCATTGAGACCGATAATCAGAGGATTATACGGTGAGCCTTTCTTTTTCGAAAGACGTGTCTGCTCGGTAATCGTGATACCCGTCTGATAATAAAGCTCAAGTGCACGCACGATACGCTTGGAATCGTTGATATGAAGCCTTGCGGCAGATTCGGGGTCTACAGCTGAAAGCTCACCCAGCAAAGCCTCCGCCCCTTCTTCTTCAAGCCTTTTGTTAAGCTTATTACGAAGCTCAAGGTCGGTTTCTTCCTCGGTAAAGCCGATATTATCGACAAGCGAATTTATATAAAGACCTGTGCCGCCGACAAGAATCGGCTGTTTGCCGCGTGAAACAATATCGTCAATACATTGATTTGCACGCTCACAATATGCCGCCACACTGTAGCGCTCACCCTGCGGCAAAAATTTAATCATATGGTGCGGTACACCCTGCATTTCCTCCTCGGCAGGCATTGCAGATGCAATATCCATACCCTGATAAATCTGCATTGAATCGGCTGAAACAACCTCACCCTCAAGCCTTTTGGCAAGTTCGACACCGAGAGAGGTTTTACCCGAAGCTGTAGGACCCGCAACAACTATAAGCGGAATTTTTTTATCCATCATACACCTCAGACTCTGCCAAAGAGACGTTCTATGTCACGTCTGGTGAAACCCGCAAGAACGGGTCTGCCATGAGGACAGTAGCGGATATCAGGCATTGATAGTACACGCTCGGCAAACTGCTGAAGCTCATAATCGGTTGTAACGTCACCTGCTTTGACCGCGGCACGGCAAGCAGCTGAATGGAAAATCCAATCAAGCTTTTCGGTAGTTACGTCGCGCATATTTTCGGCAAGATAGCCCGCAATTTCGGTAAGCTGTGCCGCAATATCGGCACCCTCAAGAATAACGGGATACTCACTTACAATTACCGTACCGTCACCGAAATCCTCAACAGCAAAGCCCGAATCGGCAAGCAGGTCGATATCGGCTATAACTGCGGCATACTCCTCACGGCTGAGATGTACGGGAATCGGACTGAGAAGCATCTGTGACGGGATATTTTTATTCTGTGCTTTGAGCTGCTCGTATATAATCCGCTCATGTGCGGCATGCTTGTCGATAAGCAGCAGCTCGTTGCCGTATTCGACAAGGATATAAGTAGAGAAAAGCTCACCTACAGCTCTGACCGACGGCTTTTCTTCCTCAGTGATTACGATTTCGGGAGCAGTATGCTGTACTTCAACCTTAACTTCTACGGGCTGAGGTTTGTCAGGCGGAGTATAGCCGCCGAGAAGGTCAGGCTCGGACTCATCGACTGCACTGTAGCTTTCTGAAACAGATTCGACAGCAACACTTTGCAAAGCAGGCTTTTCAACTGTAACTTTAACAGGTTCGTGTATAACAGGTTTTGATTCCTCGGGCTTTTTATAATCCTCAACAGATGCCTTGACAAAGGTTGTTTCAGGCTTGGGAGGAACGGATACGCTCTGCTGAAAATGAAGCTGTTTTGCTGGCTCGACAGCGGCAAAAAGCTGCTTTTGCACACGCTGATTTATAATTTTTGAAGCATCCTGAGTGGGTGCTTTATCACCCTGCTCAAGTGCGGACTTTACTGCATAATAAACTGCGGAAAAAACTTCCTTTTCATTGGCAAAGCGAACTTCTGTTTTTGCAGGATGAACATTTACGTCAACGAAATTATAAGGCATTGTGAGATTAAGCACGCAGGACGGGAATTTGCCGACCATAACAGAGCCTTTGAATGCTTCTTCAAGGGCGGCACAAGCCGTCTTTGTGCGTACCATTCTGCCGTTTACATAGAAGAGCTGCATATTGCGGTTAGCTCTGGCATTAAGCGGCTTTGAAACATAACCATCGACCTTAACTGTAGAGTTTGAGCCGCTGACAGGAATAAGACTGTCTGCAAAATCTTTGCCGTAGACAGCATAGACGGCACTGATAAGCTTGCCGTCACCCGATGAGCAGAGAGTCTGCTTACCGTCGCGGATAAAGCGTACCGCTATTTCGGGATGAGAAACAGCAAGTCTGTCAGCTACAGCGGCAACTGAATTAGCCTCGGTAACGTCTTTTTTGAGGAATTTCATTCGTGCAGGCACGTTGTAGAAAATATCGCGTACTACGATTGTTGTACCGACAGGACAGCCTGCATCGTCAATACTGATAAACTGACCGCCCTCAACTACTGCGTGAGTGCCGGTCTCCTCTTCTGCTGTACGTGTAAACATTTCAACACGGCTGACAGCCGCAATCGAAGCTAGGGCTTCACCGCGGAAACCGAGAGTTGCGACACAGTCGAGGTCGTCGGAAACTGTAATTTTACTTGTAGCGTGACCCGTAAAAGCGTTACGCACATCTTCACGGGCGATACCGCAACCGTTATCGGTAATACGGATATATTTTATTCCGCCTGATTTTATTTCGAGCGTAATAGAGTCAGCACCTGCGTCAACAGAGTTTTCGAGCAGCTCTTTTACAGCAGAAGAAGGTCTTTCGACAACCTCGCCTGCCGCAATAAGCTCGTATATTTCTCTTGGCAACACATTAATTTTAGGCATTGACTTCACCGCTTTTCATTTAAGTTTCTTTTGCTTTCTGTACAAATTTATAGAGGACACTCATAGCTTCAATCGGTGTGAGTGTATTTATATCAAGGGTTTTCAGTTCATCGACAATCTCACTGCCTGCATTTGAAGCAAAGGAAAGCTGCATATCATTATCGTCAACAGAACTGAAATAATTGGGAGCTGAAGCTGACCTCGGCTCGTCGGATTCAAGCTGACTGAGTACCTGACGGGCACGTTTTACAACACTGTCGGGTACGCCTGCGAGCTTGGCAACGTCGATACCGTAGCTGCCGTCCGCACAGCCTCTGACAATACGGCGAAGGAAAGTTATATCGTCGCCGCGTTTCTTGACGGAAATATTGTAATTTTTAACACCGTCAACTGTATTTTCAAGCTCGGTAAGCTCGTGATAATGGGTTGCAAAAAGAGTTTTTGCACCAAGCTTATTCTTATCGGCGGCATACTCAAGCACAGCACGTGCGATACTCATACCGTCGTAAGTGGAAGTGCCTCTGCCGATTTCGTCAAATATAATAAGGCTCTTGGAAGTTGCGTTTTTGAGAATTGAAGCAACCTCGCTCATTTCAACCATAAAGGTCGACTGACCGCCCGAAAGGTCATCAGAAGCACCGACACGTGTAAACACACTGTCAACAATCGGGATAACCGCACTTCGTGCAGGGACAAAAGAGCCTGTCTGAGCCATAATGACGATAATGGCAATCTGACGCATATAGGTCGATTTACCTGCCATATTTGGGCCTGTGATAATGGCACATCTGTTAGCTTCGCAGTCAAGCTCGGTATCATTAGGCACAAACGGCATACCGCCGAGCATTTTTTCGACAACGGGATGTCTGCCATCGGTAATTTTAAGAGTTGAAGAATCTGTTATTTCGGGTCTTACATAGCCGTTTTCAAGTGCAGAAGCCGCAAATGAACGCAGGACATCGAGCCTTGCAACAGCATTTGCTGTACGCTGAATTCTTCCAAGCTCAGCGGCAGTTTTATTACGCACCTGAGAGAAAATTTCGTACTCGAGCTGGACAATTCTGCCCTGTGCACCGAGCACCTTTGCCTCGAGCTCCTTGAGCTCCTGCGTTATGTAACGCTCGCAGTTGGCAAGTGTCTGCTTACGGATGTAATCCTCGGGTACAAGCTCTTTGAAAGAGTTTGAAACCTCTATATAATATCCGAATACTCGGTTATAGCCTATTTTAAGTTTTTTGATGCCTGTTCTGTCCTGCTCACGCTGCTGGATATTTGCAAGGAAGCCCTTACCGTCATTGACTATTGCACGAAGCTCGTCAAGCTCGGCGTTGAAGCCATCTCTGACCATTCCGCCTTCACGCACGGTAAAGGGAGGCTCATCAACAATAGCGGTATTGATAAGTGAAGAAATATCATCAAGCGTGTCGATGCTTGTACGGATTTCGGTGAGCAGTGCACTGCGGCACCCTGAAATATTTGCCTTTACGTCAGGCAATCTGTCGATAGCGGCACTGAGAGCACGAAGCTCCTTTGCATTTGCTGTACCGTAGGAAATACGGGTAATAAGACGCTCAATATCGTTGATACCCGAAAGAGATGCGGCAATATTACCGCAAAGCATAGCATCCTGAGTCAGTTCATCGACAGCGTTGTGTCTGCCGATTATCTTTGCAGGATTGGTAAGAGGTCTGTCGAGCCATTCTCTGATTTCACGCTTACCCATAGCGGTACAGGTCTTGTCCAGAGTCCAGAGAAGTGAACCGCGTTTATCGTTTGAACGCATTGTGCGTGTAAGCTCAAGGCTGCGTCTTGCCGCAAGGTCAAGCTTCATAAAGCCGCTCTCACTGTAATAATCGAGCGAGCGGATATTCGAAAGCTCTGTACGCTGAACTTCACGAAGATATTTGAGTGATATACCGGCACTCATAATGCCCTGCATACTGATACCGTGAGCAACATCCTCGGGTGTATTACAGCCGAACTGTGCACATATTGCCGCACTTGCTTCGTTGAGCAGGCAGTAATCCTCATCAAAGGTTTCGACAAGTGCGGAGCATTTGTCACTGATAAATGCTCTGACTGCTTTGAGCGAAGCTGCTTCACGGTTGAGGATGATTTCGCTTGGCATAAAGCGTGCAAGCTCATTGATAATTTTGTTTTCGCACATCTTACCGTCGATATCGGTCAGGTGCATTGCGCCGGTTGAAACATCGGCAAAGCAGACACCTGCCGCACCGTCACGGAAAAAGATACTGCAAAGGAAATTGTTCTGTGTTTCGTCGAGCATATTGCTCTCGATAACAGTACCCGGGGTAACGATACGCACAACGTCACGGCGTACGATACCCTTGGCTGTTGACGGGTCCTCCATCTGCTCGCAGATAGCGACCTTATAACCCTTTGCAATAAGACGTGCAAGGTATGAATCTACACTGTGGAAAGGCACACCGCACATAGGTGCACGCTCCTCAAGGCCGCAGTCACGTCCCGTAAGGACGAGCTCCAGCTCTCTTGAAACAGTTTTGGCATCCTCAAAAAACATCTCGTAAAAATCTCCGAGACGGAACATAAGGATAGTATCCTCATAATTCTTCTTGATTTCGAGGTATTGCCTCATCATCGGTGATAATTCAGCCATTTGCACGCCTCCGCAAAAGTAGTAATAAACCAGTTTAACCGGTACAAATTCAATCAGAATTCGTTTAAAAAGAGAAATCCGTAAACGCCGTTTGACTTGAGATATGCAATTTGCCTGACGGATTTTTCGCATTATCAAAATCAAAAGCGCAGGCAATACTTGGTGTATTGCCGAGCATTTTGAAGAAGATAAACGGAAAATGCGGCGGTAAGGTGCATATCTGTAAAGTCAAAAAGGTGTTTACAACAATTAGTGACAGTCGCTGTTACAGGATGAACAGTTACCGCCGCAGCTGTGCTCCTGAGGAGGCTCACATGTCTCGGGGTCTTCACCCTTGATGCACTCTGTGAGGATAGCTACGATGTAGTTCATCATCTCGTCGATATCCATTCTTGCCTTCTCGTAGTTGATCATATTCTGGTTGTTGAGAACCTTCTCACGAAGACCCATAAATTCCTCTTCGTATGCCTGGAGCTTCTGCTCGTTTGCATCCTCTTTGGAAGCCTCGTGCTGATAGCTCATATGTGTAAGCTGCATTCTGCCGATAAGCTCGTTGAGCTCGTCGTCCTTTTCGTTTACTTCTCTTGCGGCAACAAACTTGGCGTATCTTTCGTCTGCCTGGATTGCCTTACCGAGTTCTCTTGTGAGTTTGATAATGTCCATTTTTTCTTCTCCTAAACTTGAAAATATTGATTGTTTATAAAATCCCTGACTGTGGGTTTTTACCTTGAAATTTCACCGGATAAAATCCAGTTGCGAGCAGCTGTAACCTTGACCTGACAGAAGCTGCCGACAAGTGATTCGTCACCGGGAAAGTCTATCATAACACTGCCGTCCGTTCTGCCTGAAAGTATACCGTTATTGTATTCTTCCGCAAGCACGCGGTAGGTTTCGCCGAGCATCTTACGGCAACGCTTTGAAGCGATATTCTCCTGTGCCGATGTCAGCTCACGGAACCACCTGCCCTTTTCTTCACGGCTTACGGGGTCGGGCATTGAAGCCGCCTTCGTACCCTCACGAGGTGAATAGATAAACGTATAAAGTGAGGTGAAGCCGACCTCTTCTATAAGTGAAAGCGTATCGCAGAATTCCTCGTAAGTTTCACCCGGGAAGCCGACGATAATGTCACTTGTAAGGCTGATATCCGGCATAACCTTACGGGCATAAGCGATAAGCGAAAGATACTTTTCTCTCGAATAACCTCTGTTCATTTCCTTAAGCACACGGTCATTACCGCTCTGGCAAGGAAGATGAAGATGCTTACTTACCTTTTCGCACTCTGCCATAGCATCAAGAAGCTCAAAGGTACAATCCTTCGGGTGTGACGTCATAAAGCGGATTCTGAAGTCGCCTTCTATTGCGTTGATTTCCCGCAGAAGCTGAGCAAAGCTCATTTCGTCACTGCCGCGGTTATATGAATTGACATTCTGACCGAGAAGCGTGATATCCTTACAGCCCGAAGCAATAAGCTCACATGCTTCGGCAAGCACGTCTTCACTCTTTCTGCTAC
>JAZSEX010000090.1:0-10999 GCA_045531935.1 Acutalibacteraceae bacterium
TTTTAATTTCATCATTTCTTTTTCATATTGCTTGATGTTTCTGTAACTTCTGGGCATAAAAATTCCTCCTATGGTAGTTATCTTTATTCTACCATAGGAGGGTGTTTTTTTCATTGTCCGTTTTTTACGGACCTATGCAAAACCTTGCAGGGGTTTTAATTTTTACACCAGCTTTTTCAGCCGCTCGATTGTTTCGTTATCACACTCGGGTGTGTTGGCAAGAGGGAATTCAAGACCTAACTCGTTATACTTCTGAACACACAGCTTTTTGAACGGAAGAAGCTCGATTTTTGTAAGATTCCTGACTTGTGAAGCAAGCGACGCAACAGCTTTTATATTCTCTTCGCTGTCAGTCATACCGGGTACGACAACGTGCCTTATAACAACGTCAACATCGGTTTTGTTACACTCGGCAATAAACTCTTTTACGGTATCAATACCAATACCGATATGCTGATTATACTGCTCATCGGTCGGGAATTTGATATCGCAGAGCACTGTGTCAGTGCTCTCAAGCACACGCCTTACGGTGTCGGTAACCTTAACACCTGCGGTATCAAGTGCGGTTGTGATACCTTTTTTATGAAGTGCTTCAAAAAGCTCTGCAACAAATTCTGCCTGCATAAGCGGCTCACCGCCCGAAACGGTAACACCGCCTTTTTCACCGAAGTAAGTTTTATACCGCTCGGCTTTTGCAACAATTTCATTAACAGTATATTCAGTACCGCCGCTGAACGGTCTTGTATCGGGATTGTGACAGTACGGGCAAGAGTACGGACAGCCCTGCATAAAAACAACAAACCTTATACCCGGCCCGTCAACCGCACCGAAGCTTTGAAAAGAATGAACTTTGCCGACTGTGCTCATACTGCACCTCCTGATTTTAAAAATCAAGGGAGAGGTTTTTGCCTCTCCCTATTTAAGTTTTCTCGCTATATCAACATTCCTCTGAGGAATACGATTTATTGAGGTATCGGATGCAACATCAAGTTGCTTACATGCAGCAGTGGAACGTACGCGCAATAACTTCCTTCTGCTGTTCTTTGGAGAGCTTGTGGAAGTTGACAGCATAGCCCGAAACACGGATCGTGAGGTTGGGATACTTTTCGGGATGCTCCGATGCATCAATAAGCATCTCACGGTCGAATACGTTGATGTTGATGTGCTGTGCATTCTGACCGAAATAACCATCAATAATCTGGCTGAGGTTCTCGTAGCGTGTCTCATCGTCACCGCCGAGAGCCTGAGGTACAACGCAGAATGTGTTTGAAATACCGTCCTTACATACATCGTAAGTCAGCTTTGCAACGGAGTTGAGCGAAGCGAGTGCACCGCTTGCATCTCTGCCGTGCATCGGGTTTGCACCGGGGGCAAAGGGCTCACCTGCACGTCTGCCGTCAGGCGTGTTACCCGTCTTCTTGCCGTAAACTACGTTTGATGTGATTGTGAGGATTGAAAGAGTGTGCTCTGCATTTCTGTATGTGGGCACCTTCTTGAGTTCCTCAAAGAAAAGACCAATCTGCTCTTTTGCGATAAGGTCTGCTCTGTCATCATCGTTGCCGTACTTGGGGAATTCACCCTCTGTTACGAAATCTGTGATAAGACCTGTTTCGTCACGTACAACCTTTACCTTTGCGTACTTGATAGCTGAAAGTGAGTCTGCAAGAACACTGAGTCCTGCAACACCGAAAGCCATATAACGGTGAACGTCACTGTCGTGAAGTGCCATCTGCACCTTTTCGTATGCGTACTTATCGTGCATATAGTGAATCATATTCATCGCCTTGACGTAAGTCTTTGCAAGCCAGGGACGGTAAATATTCATCAGCTCAATAACTGTATCGTAGTCGAGGTATTCACCCTCAAACTTCTTGCCTGCGGGAGCAACCTGCATACCGCTCTTTTCGTCTCTGCCGCCGTTAAGGCTCATAAGAAGGAGCTTTACAAGGTTAGCTCTTGCACCGAAGAACTGCATATCCTTACCGACTCTCATAGCGGAAACACAGCAGGCAATAGCATAGTCATCACCGTAAACGGGTCGCATTACATCGTCATTCTCATACTGAATTGAGTCTGTATCACAGCTGACCTTTGCGGCAAAACGCTTGAAAGCTTCAGGCAGACCAAGTGACCAGAGAACTGTCATATTGGGCTCTGCAGAGGGATTGAGGTTGTAGAGAGTGTTGAGAATACGGAAAGATGACTTTGTGACAAGTGTTCTTCCGTCTTCACCCATACCGCCGATAGCCTCGGTAATCCACATCGGGTCACCTGCAAAGAGCTCGTTATATTCGGGTGTGCGCAGGTGACGTGCCATACGCAGTTTCATAACAAAATCGTCAACGATTTCCTGAATCTGCTCTTCTGTATAAACACCGTTTGCAAGGTCACGCTCAAAGTAAATATCAAGGAAGGTTGAAACTCTGCCGAGACTCATTGCCGCACCGTTCTGCTCCTTGATTGCACCAAGATATGCAAAGTAGAGCCACTGAACAGCCTCTTTTGAATCCTTTGCAGGAGCGGAAATATCGTAGCCGTACATAGCTGCCATTTCCTTGAGCTTACCGAGGAAAGCAATCTGCTGATAAAGCTCTTCGAGTCTGCGGATTTCCTCTGCAGTAACGTCCTGAGCAGCAAGCTCAGCCTTGTCCTTCTGCTTTTCTTCAATAAGTCTGTCTATACCGTAAAGGGCAACACGGCGGTAGTCACCAATGATTCTGCCTCTGCCGTAAGCATCGGGCAGACCGGTGATGATACCTGTGTGTCGAGCCGCACGGATTTCATCGTTATATACACGGAAAACACCGTCGTTATGAGTTGTACGGTATGTGAACTCCTGCTCAATTTTATCGCTGAGCTGGTAGCCGTATGCCTTACAGGCTTTACGTGTCATATTGATGCCGCCGAAGGGGTTGACACCGCGTCTGAGCGGAGCATCAGTCTGCAGACCGACAATAATCTCGTTCTCTTTATCGTGATAGCCGGGTGCATAAGCTGTAAGAGTCGTTACCGTCTCCGTATCAACATCGAGCACGCCGCCGTTTTCGTGCTCTTTTTTGAGAAGCTCGTCAAACTTTGCGTATACAGCCTTTGTTCTTTCGGTAGGGCCGCAAAGAAAGCTCTCGTCACCTTCGTACGGTTTATAGTTAGTCTGGATGAAGTTACGGACGTCAATCCTTTTCTTCCAGTTACCGCTTACAAATCCTTTCCACTGTTCAAACATCATAATTCTCCTTTCTTCATCTTTGCTGTTTAAACAAAAACGGGCAACACTCCGCACTTACGGAATGTTGCCCAGACGATCGACATACATATAAAACCTCACCGTGGTAATCTCCACGCAGGCTAACGCCCGTTTTCGTCAGAGGCTTCATTTCGGTTGCAAAAAGATTGTAACACAATATATAGTGTTTAGTCAAGCAGGTTAATGACAAATAAGCTAAAAATTTAACAAGTTTTTTTGTCTAAGATATACACATCCGTGCGAAGTACCACAGCACTCCGCACGGACTTTTTAGGGGTATGGTGCTCAGAGGTCAGTTATGTCAGCAGCCGCAGCCACAACCGGAATCTCTGCTGCAACCGCAACCGCAGTTGTTGTTACAACCGCAGCTGTCACCGCTGCCGCAGCAGCACAGGAGAAGAATAAGAATGATAATCCATGAACAGTTGCCGTTACCGAAATTGCATCCCATGATCGTTTCCTCCTTTCTTCTTACACCACATACTATGGCAAAAGGAGGAAATGTGTTACATATTTATTTTGCTTTATTTTCCTTACGGATACGGATAAGCGAAAGAACAAGCATTACTACAGGAAATACAGCCGCAAAAGCAAAGCCGTATTTTATATCAGAACCGAAGGCATCGGCAATTCTGCCCGCAAGTGACGGACCCGAAGTGCAACCGGTATCGCCCGCCAAAGCAAGCATAGCAAACATCGGTGTACCGCCAAGCGGTATTGCGGCACTTGCCATACTGAAAGTACCGGGCCACATTATGCCGACAGCTAAGCCGCATAGTGCACAGCCGGCAAGAGAAAGCAACGGATACGGCGAAAGCACCGTAACCGCATAAGCGACAACGCAAAGCGCACTGCTTGCCGCCATAAACTTTGAAAGAGATATTTTAGCACCGAATTTACCGTAGAACACACGGGCAACACCCATAAACACAGCAAACATACACGGACCGAGCAGGTCACCCATTGCCTTTGAGACACCGAGACCCTCTTCTGCAAATGCGGATGCCCACTGACTCATTGAAAGCTCACTTGCACCTGCACAAAGCATCATAAAGAAGAAAACAATAAAAGTTTTATTTTTAAACATTGAAAACAGTCCCGAATGTCCCTCTTCAGACGGCAGAGCATTAATCGGCACACGCATATAGAGAAATGCGTTGACAAACGGTATCAGAGCCCAGAATACGGCGACTGCACGCCACGCACCAATTCCCGCAAAACGAAAAACAAGCGTAGACACGAGCACGACAGCCATCTGACCCCAACAGTAGAAGGAATGGAGCAGACTCATTGCCGAAGCCTTATTATCACTCGGGCAGGCTTCAATAATCGGGCTGACGATAACTTCTATAAGACCTCCGCCTACGGCACTGAGCACCGTAGCAATAATCAGACCTATGTAAGGTGTGATTATATACGGCAAAACTCCGAGCAGAGAAAGACCCGCGGCACACAGGAAATGAGCAAGCACCACAAGAGGTCGGTAGCCTATTCTGTCGACAAAGCGGGCTGCGGCAAGGTCGGTAAGAAGCTGGACACCGAAATTGAGCGCAATCATAAGACTCAGCTGTGAGAGTGAGATATCAAACTGAGTGCCGAACATAACAAAAAGCAGAGGCGAAAAGTTATTGACTATCGCCTGCGAAATATAACCTATATAACAGCTTATAACTGTACCTTTATAACCGGGTTTACGCATAGTTCTTTCTCCGTTAATATAAATCTAAAACACATTATATTATCACCGCCTAAAAAAAGCAAGAAAAAAGCACCGCTCTGTAAAAACAGAGCAGTGCGTGTAAAACATTTTATTTATGCAGCAACACCGTCAAGAATATTGACAAAGCCCTTTGCACCGAAGATTGCATAAACAGCATCGTTGAGAGCCTTAAGTGCACCGTTGAGCACCTTGTCGCCTGTTGTGGGCTCTGTGGGAGCATCGTAGATGCCGATTTCAACCATCATATCCTCAACTGCTACGAGATAAGGATCGTCAACTTCAGGGTTACAGATGGGGTTAGCCATCATCTTGTTTGCATCGTCAAGAACCTTCTGCTGAGCTGCTGTGAGAGTGTAATCATTCTCTTTGCAGTATCTCTCAAGGTCGGGAAGGTTGTATCTGATGTAGTTTCTTGTGTTTCTTGCACCGTTGAACTGCGGGAAGTAGTAACCGTCTTCCTCAAGGTTGTCACAGTCAGCAACAGTCTTTACATTACCTGTAGCAAGCTCGATTGCAAGTGCGATTGCAACGTTGTTGTACTCGAGCTCGTGCTTCTGCTGATAGAAGAACCATGTAGCATCCTTACGGATTGTTGTGGAGATGTCAATTTCACCGTCGGGAGAAAGCTCTCTGCCCTTTGTATCCTCAAACTCTGTGCCTGCAGGAACAAATGATGTGCCGGGTGCTGTAGAATCGATATTGATAATTTCGTCGGAGTTTGTCTGAGCAGCACTCTTCATAAAGCCGAATGCGCTGTAGTCTGAAGTGATAGCACCGAAGGGAAGACCGTAACCGGAGATAAAGGAGAATGTAACGCCTTCTTTCTCAAGGTTTTCCATTGTTGTGTTGAGGTTCTTCTTTGCCTTCTGGAAAGCATCAGCCTCTGCCTTAACTACATCTGACTTGATGAGGTCCTTAACACCGTCATACTTGTCAACAGGAATAAGGTTGCAGAGAGAAGGTGTTGCACAAAGAAGCTCTGTTGCGATTGCACCGAGAGCAACATCGACAAAACTTCTGAGAGTTTCCTTCGGGAAAATACGGAGTGCAATGTTTACTACATAGCCCCAGGGCTCACCGATAAGGTCAGAAAGGAGACCGTTGTAGAAAAGGTCTGCAGAGTTGTCTGCATAGTTGCGTGCAAGAAGGTCAGCAACAACGTCACTGCCGTCCCATGCGCCAACGATACTTACAACACGGCGGATGTGATTTTCTGCAACTGTGGGGTATGCATCCATATAAGCTGTAACAACGGATGCACCCATGCTCATGGGAACAAGAACTACGTCTGTTGCACCGAGCTCCTTAGCATTGTCACTTGCAAGAATTGTTTCGATAAACTTGTGCATCTCTTCAACATTCTTTGATGTGTAGGAGAATGCACTGTAGTTGAATACGTAGAGGTACTTCTCATAGTCCTCACCGAACTTCTGCTCAGCAATATCCTTACAGGGAATTGATGAATAGAAGCGGCTCTTTGCTTCGCTTTCAACTGTACCGTCCTCAAGAGTAATTGAGGGATACTCGGAAACTGACATCGGGTACTTGGGAGTAACTACTCTCGGGTTAGCGTTACCGTCTTCACCGACAAGGTTGAACTTGAAGAGACCTCTTACGATAGCTTCAACCTGAGGCTGAGTGAAAAGGTCGGTTCTGAGAATTGCAGAAGCAACAAGCTCCATAACAACTACTGCGAGATTGAAGATAGTCATAGGATCGGAGAATGCCTCATCAAAGCTGTTGAAGAGGTTCCACTTTGACTGATACTCACCCTTTGCGATAAGGTCGCCGTAAACTTCAAAATCCTGAAGCTTGTCACCGTACTGGTCAACATAGCTCTGGTCGAAGAGATATGAATAACTCTGACCGATACCTGTTACGAAAACCACAAGGCTGTTTGTACCTTCTGCGAAAGCACACTCGAGTGAATCTGCTGTTGTAACTGTAGGCTCATCTGCATATGAGGGGATGACAGCCACAGAAACAAGCATAGCGATTGAAAGAAGAATTGCTATTACTTTTTTCATAATTATCCTCCTTACGGATATATAATATCTATTGTATATTACCACTTATTTGATTTATTTTAAATAGCTTTTTTACAGCTTTTAAAAATTTTGCTATTTCAACAAAAAAAGAACCGGTTTTATATTGAAATTGACTATACCAAAATCAGAACCGTTGATGTAAAATTACAGCAAGAAAACAAATTTTCAAGGAGAAAAAAATGAACGGAATAACTGCAAGAGAAAAACTCGTTACAGATATGGACGAAATAGTAAAAATACTCGACAACTCAAAGGTTGTACACGTTGGTATGATTGACGGCGACGAGCCGTACGTTGTGCCGATGAATTACGGCTACACTCTCGAATACGGCAAGCTCACGCTCTGGCTTCACTGTGCAAAGCGTGGCAGAAAGCTTGACGTACTTCGTGCAAACAACAAGGTTTTCTTTGAAATGGAGTGCGGCATTCAGCCGTTTGACGGTGACATCGCCTGCCGCTACGGTATCAGCTACTCATCAATAATGGGCAGAGGCACTGCAGAAATTGTAGAAGATGTCGAAATCAAAAAAGCAGCCCTCACCCACCTTATGAAAACACAGACAGGTATGGATTTTGAGTTTGAGGACAAGATGGCATCAATAGTCAGCATAATCAAAATAGACACTATTGAATTCACCGCAAAGCACAGACCCTTACCGCAAAACTGATTTCCAAATTATACAGACAAATAAAAATATTCTGCAATCGTTTCGGGAGATTCTTTCATCCCGTTATCAACCCACCACCTGACAGTTTCAACAAAGACGGATGCGATATGGTTTATCCGGAAGCTGTCGGGTATTTTTTCGCTTTTTTTCAATTCTAACAACTCCGTCTGACTTGCCACAAGTTGCTTAAGATTTTCCTTGAAATAACCTGAAATCAATTCATTGTTAGTACTGCTCAGCAGTTTAAGGATATTGTTATCATTTTTGTGCAAATGCTTAAGCAGATGAAGGAAAACAGCATCGGAAGAATCACACTCAAAAATGTGACTATGTGCAGGCTTTTCTTTACTGACAGCATCAAAAATATGGCAAAACAGCTCCTCGCAAAGCTCCTTGAGCAAAAAATCCTTGGTCTCAAAATGCGCATAAAAGGTCGCTCTGCCAACATCTGCACTTTGGATTATTTCACCTACGGTTATATGAGCAAAATCCTTTTCAGATAAAAGCTGAATAAATGCATCAAATATTGCTTTTCTTGTCTTTCTCATTCGTCTGTCCATACCGTACCTCCGTACAATTTTTAAATTTTGTTCGGTAACGAACACAGGTGATAAATTGAATATTGTTTTCTTTTTTCAACTATCTTACCATATTGTTGAACAATTTGTTCGGTAATAAATATATTGTATCACAAGCTCAGTATACAATCAATAAGGAGAGTTTCATTATGAAAAAAGCTAAAACAATATTAATCGCATTTTTGCTGAATTTATCTTTTTCCGTCTTTGAATTTATCGGCGGCATATTCACAGGCAGTGTAAGTATTGTTTCAGACGCCTTGCACGATATGGGCGATGCTGTCAGCATAGGTATTTCGTTCATTCTTGAAAAGAAAAGCCAAAAAGCACCGGACAAATATCACACCTTCGGTTATGCACGTTACTCTGTGTTAGGCAGTTTTATAACAACCTTGATTCTGATATCAGGCTCATTAATCGTAATATATAACGCTGTAAAAAGAATAATTAACCCTGTTGAAATTGATTATACGGGTATGATTGTCTTTGCAGTTGTCGGTGCAGCCGTAAATTCTGCCGCCGTTTTCTTCACTCACAAAGGAGATTCACTAAACCAAAAAGCCGTAAGCCTGCATATGTTTGAAGACGTGCTCGGTTGGCTTGCAGTTTTGGTCGGTGCTGTTGTTATGAAATTTACGAATTTCTCATTAATTGACCCTATTTTATCAATATGTGTATCCGTTTTTATCCTCATTCACGCAGTAAAGCATCTTATTCCTGCACTTAATATTTTTCTTGAAAAAGCACCTGACAACATAAGCAGCGATACAATACATCAATGCGTAATAACCATAGACGGTGTAATTGATGTTTACGATATACACGTATGGATGACAGATGAAAACACAGTCTATGCAACAATGCACATTGTAACCGATTCTGACCCGAGTGAAATCAAGTCTGCCGTACGTCGAAAGTTATTCAACATCGGTATACATTTTTCAACACTCGAATCTGAAACCGCATAAAGTTAAACAGACAACAAGCCCTCGGAAAATCAACAATTCCGAGGGCTTGTATATTCAGCAACAGAATCAGAGAATAAATCTGAATGCGTAAATTACGACATTTGTAATATTATTGAGAATAAATCTGATAAAAGTGAAAACGTACGGGAATTCAAAAGTCCAGTCATCAAGCGTATCGAGAGTACCGATAAGAGATGAATCATAAGTTATTTCGGGGTTTTTGAACGCCTTGGTTTCCATCTTCATTATACAAAGATTCTTGCAGGCTTCACGCAGTGCGTTACCGAAGCCGACGGGGTCTTTTGCATAAGCGAGTTTTACCGCAGCCTTGTGCTGAAGCACCTGAAGCGACCACATACCGGTAAGAATAGTATCGTTACCGTTGTAAACAGCAAGTACAGGGCTCATATAGCCGCTGCCTGTAAAGTTAGATGAATAATCGGAAACGACAAAGCCCTCAAAGCCCCATTCTTCACGAAGAAGGTCGTTGAGAAGTGCCGAGCTTGAGCCGCACCACTTTGTACCGATTCGGTTGTAAGCTGACATAATGCCCTTAGGCTGTGCTTCTTTAACGGGAATCTCAAATGCCTTGAGGTAGATTTCACGCATCGCCTGCTCATCACACCAGGTGAAGATACCGTTTCTGTGGGACTCCTGGTCGTTGAGCGCGAAGTGCTTGATTGTTGTAACAAGGCTTTCAGAGTTTGCACCCTTTATAATTTCAGCAGCCATAATGCCCGAGATAATCGGGTCTTCGGAGAAATACTCAAAGTTTCTGCCGCCTCTGGGGTTACGATGGATATTTGCACCGGGTGCATACCAGGTGTCTGTGCCCATATCCTTGGCTTCTTTGCCTGCGCCCTTACCCATTTCATAAGCAAGGTCAACATTCCATGTGCAGCCGATTGCAGTTGCGCAAGGATATGCCGTACCGCTTGCGGTATAAACAAGACCGTTTCTGCCCTTGACGCTTGAAGGACCGTCATTATCCATTGTGTGGGGAATACCGAGACGCTCAACACCGTGAGTTTCATAGCCGCCGTTGATAACAAGCATTGTCATTTCGTCAAGAGTAAGTTGGTCAAGGAATGCATCCCAAAGACTTTCGTCTTCTGCAACATCCTGAAGAGTGATTGTTTTATCATATTTAACGCCCATTTTGGGTGCTTCACCCTCTGTTGCGGGTTCGGGCACTTTATCAACATCAATAAGATAATCGTCTGCATCAAGCTCACGAAGCTCGGGATATGTTCCGTCAAAATCAGCTCTTGACATAATCTCATATCCGCTGTAAACATCATCAAAAAGATTTTCGATTTCAGTACCTGTTACTGAATCGTTCTTGATTATCTTTGTTTCTGCAATTTTATAATCGTATGATACGATATGGTTTCTGACATCATTTGCAACGATGATTTTATATGTGCCTTTTTCAAGCACCCAGGCTTCGTTTGTCTTATAATCATAAGATGCCATATCATCGGTTCTGAACGTGATTGTGAGAGTTTCACTTTCGTTTGGCTCAAGCATATCTGTTTTGGCAAAACCGCCAAGGCAGATTGCGCTCTTTTCAATGCCTCCATCGGAATATGGGGCGCTGTAATAAAGCTGAACAACCTCTTCGCCTGCCATATCACCCGTATTTGTGACCCTGACTTTTACGGTTATGTTTTCGGAATCAAAATTCGTTGAAATAACCTCTTTATCGAAAGTAGTGTATGATAGTCCGTATCCGAAAGGATACTGAACTTTGTCCTTTGCGAAGGTTTCAAA
>JAZSEX010000023.1:0-7601 GCA_045531935.1 Acutalibacteraceae bacterium
AGAGACAGCAATAAGGCGGCAATTTCGCTCTATAATAAAAGCGGATACAAGCAGGCAGGCATACGCAAAGGCTTTTATGGAAAGCCCAAGGAAGATGCACTGCTGATGACAAAATATTTTAACGTGGAAAAATAAATGAAAATTCTTGCTATAGAATCCTCTTGCGACGAAACTGCGGCAGCAGTAGTCGAAGACGGCAGAAAGATACTTTCAAGCGTAATAGCTTCGCAGGTAGACGCTCACATTGTTTACGGTGGCGTTGTACCCGAAATCGCATCAAGAATGCACGTTGAAGCAATAAACGGTGTTGTGACCGAGGCACTTAAAAAAGCCGAATGCACAGTGGAGGATATTGAGGCTATTGCCGTAACGTATGCACCGGGTCTTATAGGTGCACTGCTTGTAGGAGTAAACTTTGCAAAGGGACTTTCACTTTCAAGCGGTAAGCCGCTCGTGCCCGTGCATCATCTGCGCTCGCATATTGCGGCAAACTATTTAAGCCATACCGAGCTTGAGCCGCCATTCCTTTCACTCGTAGTTTCGGGCGGTCACAGCCATATCGTAAACGTTAAAAGCTACACCGAGTTTGAAATTATCGGTCAGACTATGGACGATGCCGCAGGCGAATGTATGGACAAGGCTGCTCGTGCTCTCGGTCTGCCCTATCCCGGCGGTCTCAACCTTGACCGTGCCGCTAAAGACGGTAATCCTAAAGCATACGCATTCCCAAAGCCCAAGGTATCGGGCAGTGAACTGAGCTTCAGCTTTTCGGGTCTTAAAACTGCGGCTGTAAACGCAATACATAACGCAAAACAAAAGGGTGAAGAAATTAATATTGCAGATTTCGGTGCTTCATATATTTCTGCCGTTGTAAGATGTCTGACAGAAAATACACTAAAAGCCGCACAGCTTACGGGACAAAAAAGAATAGTACTTGCAGGCGGTGTCTCTGCAAACTCAGTACTCAGACGTGAGATGGAAAAAGTCTGCAAGGAAAATTCACTTGAGCTATACTATCCCGAGCTTTTTCTCTGCGGCGACAATGCCGCAATGGTCGGTGCACAAGGCTATTACGAGTATATTTCAGGCAAAAAAGCGGGTCCTGAGCTCAATGCATACGCCACAATGCCCATTGATAAGGCATATTTTTAAGCAAGAAGTGTAAAGTTACCTGATTTACACCGCATTATTTAGTTGCTGGTATTGGTTACAAAACTATATATTGGAACGAGTAAGAGCCTTAATGTAAAGCAGATAACTTTACGTTAAGGCTCTTAAAAATTAATTTTCAAAAGGTATTGACTTTAATAAAGCACCGCAATATAGACAAAAATAAGAAAAAAACATAGCCTTTTTCAACAGTTTTTTATAAAGGCTGTCAACTTTGACGAAAGCTGTATTGCCAAAAAGGAAATATACACAAAAAGCTGTATAAAAATGAGTAAAATACAGCCAAACCAACCCGACTGACGCAAAATTACGACAAAATATTGTAAAGATAAAATGTTTACAAATGTGAAAAAGTCTGTGGAAAATGTGAAAAAGTCACTGTTTTTATTCTCTTATAGAATTATAATAGAATTTGCTGACAAGTTTTTTACTTACATATGGTGTTTTTATTCCTTTTCGTCAAAATTTCAGCCCGATGAATATTCAGCTGAATATTCATCGGGCTTGCCTTTTAAATTTTTCAGTTTTTCAATAAAAATTCAACTTTGCACTGTCTCTGAGCATCGAAATCGTAGCCTTCGGGTCATCCGAACCGAACACTGCACTGCCTGCAACGAGCACGTTCGCACCGTTACGAGCAACAACATCAACCGTCTTTTCGGCAATACCGCCGTCTACCTGGAGATTTATGTCAAGGTTTCTAGCTTTACACTCTTCACGTATTTCTTTGAGTTTCGGCATCATATCGGACATAAATGACTGACCGCCGAAGCCAGGCTCAACCGTCATAACAAGCACCATTTCGAGTTTTTCAAGATAAGGGAGCACCTCTTCTGCTTTTGTTGCAGGCTTAAGTGCTATACCTGCCTTACAGCCGAGTGAATGAATTTTATCAATGACCTCATCCGCATCGTTATCGCACTCTATATGGAATGTAATAATATCTGCACCGGCTGCCGCAAAATCCTCAACATAACGAAGAGGCTCACTTATCATAAGATGAACGTCAAAAATAAGCTCAGATCTGCTGCGAAGCGACTTGACGATAGGTGCACCGAGTGTGATGTTGGGCACGAAGTGACCGTCCATAACGTCTATATGAAGCCAGTCTGCACCTGCCTGCTCCATTCTCTGTGCCTCATCACCAAGGCGTGAAAAATCGGAAGCAAGAATTGACGGAGAAATGAGAATTTCCATAACAAATACCGTACCTTTCGTATACTATGGTTTTATTTTATAATAAACATGAAAAAATATCAAGAAATTATCAAAAAACTCTTTGCAAAATTCCAATTATTAATTATAATATAAGGGATATTATATTAAAATGAGTGATATATATGAAACGAAATGAAAGACACGAAGCACGACAAAAAAACGCCAGACTTTTCAAGAGGTTTCTTCCCTACCTTCTCAGACATAAGGGTGAAATTGCACTTGACCTTTTCTGTGCGTCGCTGACTACTGCGTGCGAGCTTGCTCTGCCGCTGATTGTCCGTGAAATAACCGATACGGCGGTAAACGATATTGCAGCACTCACCGTAAGACGTATCGTAATGGTTGCAGTGTTTTACATATTCCTGCGAATTGTCGACTCTGCGGCAAACTACTATATGGCTTGCGGCGGTCATGTAATGGGCTCGCGAATTGAAACCGAGATGAGAAACGACCTCTTTTCACATCTGCAGGGTCTTTCATTCTCATTCTACGACAATACAAAAATCGGCCAGCTTATGTCAAGGCTTACGAGCGACCTGTTTGACGTAACAGAGTTTGCTCACCATATGCCTGAAGAAATGCTCATAGCAGTAATCAAGATAATCGGTTGCTTCATTATATTTGCCGATATGAACATCTGGTTTACGCTGATTATATTCGCAATGTTCCCGCTGATACTTGTAATGACAAAGCGCAACCGCACAAAGATGCGTGAAACCTTCAAGGAGTCACGCCACCAGATTGGTGAAATAAACGCTATTACTGAGGACAGCCTGCTTGGTATCAGAGTTGTGCAGTCATTTGCAAACGAGCCTATAGAAAAAGAGAAGTTTGACAAAGGCTCAAACCTTTTCCTTAAAATTAAAAGACAGTCATACAAATATATGGCACGCTTTCACACTACAGTCAGACTTATGGACGGTATGATGTACATCCTCGTGCTCTCGGGCGGTGCACTTTTCATCCGTGCAGGTCAGATTGACGTAGCAGACCTTACGGCATATACGCTTATGGTATCAACTCTTATGGGTACAATCCGCCGAATCGTTGAATTCAGCGAGCAGTTCTCGAGAGGTATGACCGGTATCGAGCGATTTGACGAGGTTATGACTGAGCTGAGCGAAATCAAGGACAGTGATAATGCTCAGGAGCTTAGTGAAGTAAACGGTGAGATTGCTTTCAACAACGTAAGCTTCGCATACAAGGGCACAGAAAACAATGTACTCAACGGTATCAACTTCAAAGCTAAGGCAGGCGAAAGCGTAGCTGTTGTCGGTCCTTCCGGCGGAGGTAAAACTACACTCTGCAATCTTATCCCCCGTTTTTACGAAGTAAATGACGGCTCTGTCACAATCGACGGCAAAGATATACGAAACTTCACTCTCAAGTCACTGCGTTCACATATCGGTGTGGTACAGCAGGATGTATATATGTTCTCGGGCACGGTAAAAGAAAACATCGCATACGGCAAGGCTGATGCTACCGAAGAAGAAATCGTAAAGGCTGCCAAGGATGCAGGCGCACACGAGTTCATCACTCAGCTGCCAAACGGCTATGACACATACGTCGGTGAAAGAGGTGTCAAGCTTTCAGGAGGACAGAAGCAGCGTATTTCAATCGCCCGTGTTTTCCTCAAGAACCCCGAAATACTCATACTTGACGAAGCTACAAGCGCACTCGACAACGAGAGTGAAAGACTTGTACAGCAGTCGCTCGAAAGACTTGCCAAGGGCAGAACAACAATCACGATTGCACACAGACTCACAACAATACGCAACGCAACGCACATACTTGTACTCACAGAGGACGGAATTGCAGAGCAAGGCAGCCACAACGAGCTTATGAAGCAGAACGGACTCTATGCAGATATGTACGCACTTTATTCAGTATAATTACTTTGGAGGTATTATATATGCTTAAAAACATTTCACCCATTCTTTCACCCGAACTTCTCAAGATACTCATGGAAATGGGTCACGGTGACGAAATCGTCATTGGTGACGGCAACTTCCCTGCAGCTTCTGTTGCACAGCGTCTTGTAAGACTTGACGGTCACGGTGTACCTGAGGTGCTTGATGCTATTCTCAAGCTCTTCCCGCTTGACACATACGTTGAAAGCCCCGTTGCACTTATGGACAACGGCGACGCTGCAAACGAGCCCCCCATCTGGACCGATTACAGAAACATCGTCAAGGACAACGAAGGCGAAAAGAGCTTTGAGCTTGTTGAGCGTTTTGCTTTCTATGACAGAGCTAAGAAGGCTTATGCTGTTGTTGCAACAGGCGAAACTGCAATATATGCAAACATTATCCTCAAAAAAGGTGTTGTAATCTGATGAAAAAAGTTCTTGCTATTGATTTTGGTGCTTCAAGCGGCCGTGCAATTATCGGCAGCTTTGACGGCAAAAAAATCACACTTGAAGAAATACACCGCTTCTCAAACGACCCCGTAAGCGTAAACGGCACAACCTACTGGGACGTGCTCAGACTCTTCCACGAAATCAAGCAGGGTCTTATCAAGGCTAAGGGCTACGGCAAGATATCTTCAATAGGTATCGACACATGGGGTGTTGACTTCGGTCTGATTGACAAATACGGTCAGCTGCTCGAAAACCCCATCCACTACCGTGACCTTCGCACAAAGGGTATGATTGAAGAGGCAGACAAATCAATTCCGCTCAGAGAGCTGTACAATATGACAGGCATCCAGTTTATGGAGCTTAACACAATATTCCAGCTTCTCTCACTTGCCAAAAACAGATCTCATATTCTTGAACGTGCTGACAAGCTGCTGTTTATGCCCGACCTTTTCGGCTATATGCTTACCGGAAAGAAGACTACCGAATACTCGATTGCAACAACCTCACAGCTTGTTGACATCAACACAAAGAGCTGGAGCGGCGAGATTTTTGAAAAGCTCGGTATTCCTCAGAATATTATGTGCGATATAGTCAAGAGCGGCACAGTACTCGGTGAGCTTTCCGACTGCGTATGCGAGGAATGCGGACTTGACAAGATTAAGGTAATTTCCGTATGCGGTCACGACACACAGTCGGCTATTACGGCTGTCCCCTGCCCCGATAAGCAGTTTGCCTTCATCAGCTCGGGCACATGGTCGCTCTTCGGCACTGAGCTTGCAGAGCCTATTGTGAACGACAAGGCATTTGAGATAAACGTTACAAACGAAGGCGGCTACGGCGAATCCACAGGATTCCTCAAAAATATAATCGGTCTCTGGCTGATTCAGGAGAGCAGACGTCAGTTTGCACGCGACGGCAAGCAGTACAGCTACGCTGACCTTGAGCGTGAAGCTCTTGCGGCAAAGCCCTTTGCCTGCTTTATCGACCCGGATGCACCCGAATTTGTACCTCACGGCAACATTCCCGAAAGAATCCGCGAATACTGCCGCAAGACAAACCAGTACGTGCCCGAAACAGTCGGCGAGATTATGCGTTGTATCTACGAAAGCCTTGCAATGAAGTACAGAGAGACTTTTGAAAAGCTCTGCGAATGCACCGAGAGAGATTACGAGGTAATTCACGTAATCGGCGGCGGCACAAAGGATACACTGCTCTGCCAGCTTACTGCAAACGCTTGTAACAGAGACGTTGTTGCAGGACCTATTGAAGCAACAGTGCTCGGCAACATTGCAGTACAGCTTCTTGCAAGCGGTGACATAAAATCAATCGCAGAGGCAAGACAGATTATTGCAGACAGCGAAAACGTTACAAAGTACTCTCCTAAAGATACTGCAGACTGGGCTGAGGCTTACAGCCGCTACCTTGAAGCAACAAAGTAAACAGTACGGCTGAAACCGTATTTAATAAACAAATTAATTTATCTACATAAGAAAGGACGAAATCACAATGGCAAAAAGCAGATTTATCGGCGATTATCCCGTAATCGGTATTCGCCCCGTTATCGACGGCAGAAGAGGTCCCCTTAAGGTAAGAGAGAGCCTTGAAGACCAGACAATGGGTATGGCAAAGGCTGCAAAGAAGCTCTTTGAAGAAAACCTCAAGTACTCAAACGGCGAGCCCGTTAAGGTTGTTATCTCTGACACAACAATCGGCCGTGTAGCTGAGGCTGCTGCATGTGCAGAGAAGTTCAAGAAAGAGGGCGTTATGATTACTCTTTCCGTTATATCCTGCTGGTGCTACGGCTCAGAGACAATGGATATGGATCCCTCAACAATCAAGGGCGTATGGGGCTTCAACGCTACAGAGCGTCCCGGTGCTGTTTACCTTGCATCTGTTCTTGCAGCACACGCACAGAAGGGTCTTCCCGCATTCGGTATCTACGGTCACGACGTTCAGGAGGCTGACGAGTCCGAGAACATTCCTGCAGACGTTGAGGAGAAGCTTCTCCGCTTTGCTCGCTCCGCTGTTGCAGTTGCAACAATGAAGGGTAAGAGCTACCTTCAGATCGGCTCTATCTGTATGGGTATTGCAGGCTCATCAATCGACCCCAACTTCCTTGAGGAGTACCTCGGTCTTCGTGTCGAGTCTGTTGACGAGGTAGAAATCATCAGAAGAATGACAGAGGGCATCTACAACGAGGAAGAATTCCAGAAGGCCCTCAAGTGGACAAAAGAAAATTGCAAGGAAGGCTTCGACAAGAACCCCGAATTCGTACGCAAGAGCGACGAGCAGAAGGAAAAGGATTGGGAATTTGTTGTTAAGATGATGGTTATCATCAAGGACCTTATGAACGGCAACGCAAACCTTCCCGCAGGCTGTGAAGAAGAAATGGTAGGCCACAACGCTATCGCAGCAGGCTTCCAGGGTCAGAGACAGTGGACAGACTTCTATCCCAACGCTGACTTTGCTGAGGCACTTCTCAACACATCATACGACTGGGAAGGCATCAGAGAGCCTTACATCCTCGCTACAGAGAACGACGTTCTCAACGGTATCTCAATGCTCTTCATGAAGTTACTTACAAACAGAGCACAGATGTTTGCTGACGTTCGTACATACTGGTCAACAGACGCTGTTAAGAGAGTTACAGACTACGACCTTGAAGGTCACGCAAAGGATGCTGACGGTTTCATTCACCTTATCAATTCAGGTGCTTGCTGTCTTGATGCTTGTGGCGAAGTTAAGGATGCTAACGGCAACCCTGTTATGAAGCAATGGTGGGAAATGACTGATGCTGATTGCGACACAGTTATGAAGGCTACATCATGGAATATGGCTGACCTTGGATATTTCA
>JAZSEX010000060.1:0-8251 GCA_045531935.1 Acutalibacteraceae bacterium
GCTGTTATTTGGTTTAAAACAGTGGATAATTGTAAAAAATCTTTGTTGTTTTGATATTGTCTGGAAAAACTGAAAATGTCTTAGACGGTATGATTAAGCTATTGCAAAAATGTATATTGAAGTCAGTTAATATTTTTTTGAATGAATAGGTACAAATTATAGAACGGAAAGAATTTATATTTACTTTGTCAAGCATGAATAAAACAGCTTGCATTGATATTTCAATGCAAGCTGTTTTTATCTTTTATCTATTTTGTCCCAGAGGATGATTTTGTTTGCTGCGAGTGTTTTTGGCAGGTCGATTATTCTCTGGTTTTCGGAGCCGCGGAATTTAAGCATAAGGTTTTTCTTATCCTTTTCAAATCTTCCGTCGACGAGTATGTCGATAAGGCTCAGCAGACCGTCGGTTGCTTCGCATCTCGGATGCGGTTCCTGACTCTGAAGCTGTTCAAGAGTAAAGCCTGTGAACGCCCAGATGTTTTTGTCAGGGTAAGTTTCTTTTACTCGTTTTACAAACGGGAGCAATGCACGCTGATTATCAGGCTCAAACGGTTCACCGCCGAGAAGGGTAAGACCGTTGATATAGCTTGGAGCGAGCATAGCGATTATCTGCTCTTCGGTTTCGGGTGTGAACTCCTGACCGTAGCAGAAATCCCAGGTCTGCGGCTGAAAGCAACCCTCACATCTGTTGGTACAGCCTGACACGAAGAGGGTGACACGCACCCCTTCGCCGTCGGCAATGTCGCAATTCTTAATCTGTCCGTAGTACATATTACAGGTGGAGCACCCTTTCCTTGATTTCCTGAGTGCGTCCCTGATTCCAATACTGTGTACCGATGTAACCGCAGGTACGGCGTGCAACGTTCATCTTATCCTGGTCTGTGTTGCCGCAGTTGGGGCACTTCCAGATGAGCTTGCCGTCTTCCTCGACGATTTCGATTTCACCGTCGAAGCCGCACTCCTGGCAATAGTCGGACTTGGTATTGAGCTCAGCATAGATGATATTATCGTAGATGAACTTCATAACCTGAAGTACAGCCTCGATATTGTTCTGCATATCGGGTACCTCGACGTAGCTGATTGCACCGCCGGGTGAAAGATGCTGGAACTGTGCCTCGAAGCGAAGCTTCTCGAAAGCATCGATCTCCTCAGTTACGTGAACGTGGTAGCTGTTTGTGATATAGCCCTTGTCTGTAACGCCGGGGATGATACCGAAACGGCGCTGGAGACACTTTGCAAACTTATAAGTTGTTGACTCGAGCGGTGTGCCGTAGAGTGAGAAGTCGATATTGTGCTCTGCCTTCCATACTCTGCAGGCGGCATTCATAAGATCCATAACCTCGAGTGCGAAGGGAGTTGCTTCGGGGTCTGTATGGCTCTTGCCGGTCATATACTTGACACACTCGTAAAGGCCGGCATAGCCCAGAGAAATTGTTGAGTAGCCGCCGAAGAGGAGCTTATCGATAGGCTCACCCTTGTCAAGTCTTGCAAGTGCACCGTGCTGCCAGAGAATGGGAGCAGCATCGGAAAGAGTACCCTTGAGTCTTTCATGGCGGCAGAGGAGTGCCTGATGGCAAAGCTCAAGACGCTCTTCAAATATCTTCCAGAATTTCTCTTTATCACCGCCTGATGAAAGGGCGATATCAACAAGGTTGATAGTAACAACACCCTGATTGAAACGGCCGTAGTATTTTGCCTTGCCGTTTTCGTCAACATAGGGAGTAAGGAAGCTGCGGCAACCCATACAGGTGTAGCAGTGACCGTCACCGTTTTTGTCGACCTTGAGCTCGAGCATCTTCTTTTCGGAGATGTAATCGGGTACCATACGCTTTGCTGTACACTTTGCTGCAAGTTCTGTGAGGTACCAGTAGGGAGAATCCTCATGGATGTTATCTTCTTCAAGCACATAGATGAGCTTGGGGAATGCAGGTGTTACCCAGATGCCCTTTTCGTTCTTGACACCTTTGCAACGCTGAAGAAGGACTTCCTCGATGATGAGGGCGAGGTCTTTCTTTTCCTGCTCGTTCTTTGTTTCGCCAAGGTACATAAATACCGTAACGAAGGGAGCCTGACCGTTTGTAGTGAGAAGTGTTACAACCTGATACTGGATTGTCTGTACGCCTCTGCTGATTTCGTCGCGCAGACGCTTCTCGGTCATTTCGGTAAGCTTATCTTCGCTGAGTTCGACACCGATTTCCTTCATCTCTTCGATGATTGCCTTGCGGATTTTCTCACGGGAAACCTGGACGAAGGGAGCAAGGTGAGTAAGAGAAATTGACTGACCGCCGTACTGGTTGGAAGCAACCTGAGCAATAATCTGTGTAGCGATGTTACAGGCAGTTGAGAAGCTGTGCGGTCTCTCGATAAGTGTGCCTGTGATTACTGTGCCGTTCTGCAGCATATCCTCGAGATTGACGAGGTCGCAGTTGTGCATATGCTGTGCAAAATAGTCGGAATCGTGGAAGTGGATAATACCCTCGTTGTGTGCGTCAACAATCTCTTTGGGGAGGAGGATACGGTTGGTGATATCCTTGGACACTTCACCTGCCATATAGTCACGCTGTGTGGAGTTAACGATGGGGTTTTTGTTGGAGTTTTCCTGCTTTGCCTCTTCGTTGTTGCACTCGATAAGGGAGAGGATTTTGTCGTCAGTTGTGTTGCTCTTACGGACAAGTGAACGTGTGTATCTGTAGGTGATGTAGTTCTTTGCAACCTCAAATGCACCGTGAGCCATAATCTTCTTTTCGACAAGGTCCTGAATCTCTTCAACCGTGGGTGCACGGCCGAGTGCTTCGCACGAAATAACAACCGACTCTGTGATTCGTTTGATCTGCAGGTCGGTCATGCGGATGTCTTCGTCAACGGATTCGTTAGCCTTAGTAATAGCGATGAGAATTTTTTCTTCGTTGAAATTCTCTTCGGCACCGTTTCTTTTGATGATCCTCATACCGATAATCTCACTTTCTTATTAATCTTGATTATTCGCCGTTTTTTATGTCTGTAAAGTGGCACACTATATCTTGTGCCCTAAATGCCGTGTACTCACATTATACGGCACAATATATATAGTGTCAATATGGTATTATATACAAAAAAAGCACAAGATTTTGTTTATTTAGTCTCTGTTACCACAAAATACCACAATTTATGGGGTTCCCGCATTGCCGAATTGACGGAAAGTGACAAAAAAACCGCCGCTTTTCAGCGACGGTTTATGCATATGTAAAGCTGTGTCACTTTACTTTATTGACAGTTTTGCCGTTTTCAAAGGTGACAGAATAAGAATCCTGCATTAAGTCATCACGTGGCGGATAATCGGTTGAAATTATCTGCGCACCGCTATATATTGCGGTTTGGAGGCGTTTGTCACTGATTTTGTTGAATTCGTCCGGTCTTGTACGGACTATAAAATTAGCTGCGTTAAGTACATCTACTTTACAATCATCTATCTTTTCGGGGTTATTTATAATCAAAAATGAAGCACAATCACGGTCAATATCTGCCGGTCTGAGCATCGGAAACATCGCCTGAGACCTGATTGACGGGTCAAGGTCTATATAGTCCTCTGTAACACCGGTATCGTGAAGCAGAATAAGCACCTTGCCGAGCATATTTTTTACCTCGCACCAATCGTCTGCGGCACGCATTTCGCCGAAGCTTGAATAGTCGCGGAGCATATCTGACGGAGTGAAAAGCTTATCACCGAGAGTTTTACGAAGCATACCTTCAAACTCTTTGACATAATCCATATTGAAGAATTCCATATCTTCAAGGGGAAGAAAAACCTGTTTGGGCTCGATAATAACGGTAATGGGAAGATGATCGGGATTATTGTCTGACCACATAACGATCTCTTTTAAGGCAAGCTCAAAGTCATAGCAGGTTGTACCCATATCGAGGTTTGGTGTATGGATACAGGTGAAGGAAATTTCGCCGTTTCTTTCAAAGGTTTCGATGTCAATTTCAAGGTTTCTTATACCGCAGTTGAATTGCTGTGTGAGAGTCTGATTCTCAAACTCGCCCCGGTTGGCTTTAATAAAACCGAATGTAAGCTCTGAAAGCTGAGAGTAGAGCTTATTCATAACAGGGGCTGACTGCTTCTGGTAACTGTTATGTGTACCGATAAAAGCAAGCTCGTTGAACTTTATGCCTGCTTCAAGCTCGGAATTGAGATCGCCGTTGAAAAAAGATGCTTCGTCAACGGGAGGTATTTCACCATTAAGATAGGACTGCTCGAGCCGTGATATACGCTCGGTCTGCTCATTACGGTCGGCTTCCAAGTAAGCGGCATTCTCCCCGAATGAGGAGGAAAAAGTTATAATTATTGAAAGTAAAAGCGGAATAAAACGGAATATGTAGCGTATCATTTTTATACACCTCGGTAAAATTATATTTCCATTATAGCTATACAACTTTAAAATTACAATGCGTTATTTACAATTTTTTCTTTTTATGATAAAATCCTCATATATTAATTACCATATTATCAGGAGTTGAGTTTAATGCCTGCATTGGTTCTTGAGGGCGGTACTTTCCGTCCTACCTTTTCTTGCGGTGTAATGGATGCACTGCTTGACAGCGGAGTTGATTTTGAATACGTTATCGGTGTTTCGGCAGGTATATCAAACGCTGTTTCGTATCTCTCGAAGCAGTCGGGCAGAAACCTTGAAATTCTGCAAAAATACCGCAACGATAAGAGATATGTCGGATTCAGAAATATTTTTACCGACAGGTCAATTTTCGGCAGAAAGTTTATTTACGAAACAATTCCGCGCGAGCTTATTCCGTTTGATCACGACACGTTCTTTGCAAACCCCGCAAAATTTGTTGTAGGTGTTACAAATGCAAAAACGGGAGAGATGGAATACCTTGACAAAAAAGATCCGGTGAACGGATTTTTGCTGCTTCAGGCAACCTGTGCTCTGCCGATTGCTTTCCCGCCTATAATGTATGACGGTACTCAGTACTACGACGGTGGTCTTGTTGACTCAATACCGGCTAAAAAAGCCCTTGAAGACGGTAACGAAAAAATGCTGATAGTGCTTACACGCACTAAAGATTACGTTAAAACCGAGTCAAAGGGTTACAAGGTTGCGGCGTCAATTCTCAAGCGCAAGTATCCGAAAATTGCAGAGCTTTTGCTTACAAGGCACATACGCTACAACAAAGAGGTCGAATTCTGCAATCAGCTTGAGCGTGAAGGCAAGGCTGTAATTCTCAGACCGAGCGAAGAGGCGCAGATTTCATCGTTTGAAAGCGATATGGCAAAGCTTGAGCGTAACTATCAGTACGGCTACGACCTTGCTATGGAAAATATTGAGCAGATAAAAGCTTTGTTTAATTGATTTTTACGGCTTAACTCTTTAATTAGGGGGACAAAATTTGATTTTTGTATACGTGGCACTGTTTTTATTTGCTCTGGTAGGTGCAAAGTTCAGCTTCAAGTCGTATAACACAAAAGAATATCTGTCTATGGATTCGACAAACGCTGTACGAGGCGTATTTATGGCTCTTATATTTCTGAGCCACTTTATGCAGTATTACAGCTACACTTCGGAATTTGACAAGCTCGGCGGCAACATATCGAGGACCTTAGGTCAGATGATTGTTGTAATGTTTATGTTCTATTCGGGCTACGGTATAGGTGAATCCGTAAAGCGTAAAGGCACGGGATACATAAAGTCGTTCCCGAAAAACAGGGTGCTTAAAACGCTGCTGCATTTTGACGTAGCGATACTGATATATTTTATTCTCAGCCTGATTCTGAAGCTTGATTATCCGCCTGCTCAGGTAGGACTCGCGTTTATCGGCTGGACGAGTATCGGTAACAGCAACTGGTATATTTTTGCTGTAATAATACTTTACATTATTACCTGGATAGCTTTTTCCGTTTTCAGGAAGAACAAGGTTGCGGCAGCTGCAGGCGTTACTTTGCTGACTGTTGTATACATTGTTGTTATGTCGTTCTTCAAGGAATACTGGTGGTATGACACAGTGCTTTGTTATGCGGCAGGTCTTTGGTATTCGTTATTCAAGGAAAAGCTCGAAAGCCTGTTAACAAGATACAATCTTATATGGCTTGTTATTACGGTGGCTTCTGCTGTCGGCTGGTGGTTTTCGCATATGTATCGCGTTATTGTGCCGATGCGTATACTGGAAGCGATACTGTTCACACTGATGGTAATTGCACTTTCGCTTAAGGTTTCAATCCGGAACAAGCCGCTGATATGGCTCGGAAAGCACACTTTTGAAATCTATATTCTTATGCGTATGCCGATGAAGCTGTTGGCACTGTGGGGACTGAACGACATCAACGTTTACCTTTACCTGGCGGCAAGCTTTGTTGCAACGATTTTGATATGTTTGCTGTTCTCATATCTGCTCAAGGGTATCGACAAGCTGTTATTCAGGTCAAAGAAAGCTTAATACAAACGATGCTGTGAAGCTCTTTTCAGAGTTTCACAGCTTTTTTGTTGTTTGCATAGAATGTACAAGAGCGCAGTTTATCGGCTGTTGCTCGAATAAACTGTAAAGGAGAAATGCTTTATGCGCATGAACGACAGACAGAGTATGAACTGTGAAATGTGCAAGCGGCAGGAAGTACAGTTCCGTCACAGTGAACAGCCGTTTCCCGAGTTTTACAGCGTAGCAATGTCGTACGTGACGGTACAGACCGACACTACCGTTTATGATGAAATGAAAGCACTTTGTCAGGGCACACTTTTTGCAGTGCTCGATAAGCCCTTTATGAGAGGGTGTAAGTCATGAATAAAACAGAGCTTATCAAAAAGCTTTCTGCTGCCGAGTTTGCTCTCTGGGATCTGCACCTTTATCTCGACACGCATCCCGGTGACCTTGCTGCGGTAGGGCTTTACAACAAGTATCACAAAAAATATATGATGCTCCGCGAAGAGTACGAGTCAGTATGCGGCAAGCTCTCGGCAAGAAATGCTCAGGGCGTAGAGTGGCTTAAGGACCCATGGCCGTGGGAGAAAGGCTGGTGTGATTGCTGATGTTTTTGTATGAGAAAAAGCTTCAGTATCCCGTTAAGGTGGCAACGCCCAATGCAAAGCTTGCACAGGTTATTATAACTCAGTTCGGTGGCCCTGACGGTGAGCTCGGTGCTTCAATGAGGTATCTCAGTCAGCGCTTTGCAATGCCGTGGGGCGAACTTAAGGGTCTGCTTACCGACATCGGTACATACGTTACGGTGTGGTCACTTTGAGTATTTTTAGTGCTCTTTTGGGGTGTTTCTTCGCTATATTGTGCGATATTCTCACAAAAAGAAGAACCCGCCGCCGTAGCAACGGAAGTTAATGCAAATTTCCATTTAAACGGCAGCAGGTTTAATTTTATCGTTATTATGTTGTCCTTTGAGATGGTCATTGATTCGAGAATATGTTTTATGAACTCATCATTGTTCTCGTTTGATGTGAGTATCTTATTTGCAAAAGCAATGCATTCGGCAATAATCGCGTCCTTACTGTTACGGTCAAGAGCGTTGGCGGCACAAGGCTGAAGTTCATTTTTCAGGGTTTCGATTTCCGCATCAAGCTCAACTGACATCTTTTTGAATTCTTCTTTTGTGATGCACTTATCGAGATACAAATCCACAAGTGATTTTCTGCGTTCGGTCTTCTTGTCGAACAGTTCTTTTTTACGCTCAAAATCATCGTTATCGCTTTGTGTAAACACATCTTCAAGTTGTTTTTTCAGCATGGCAAGGAATCTGCTTTTGTCGGCGGTCATCGTTTCGATAACGCAAGCCATAATGTTTTTCAGGTCATCGTGAGCAATATGATCTATCGGACACCCAACCTCTTTGCCCGTGACGGAATCTATATGCTTTGTTTTTCCGTTTCGTCTGCCATTATAGCATTGCCAATATTTGAAATAATTACCGCTCATAAGCTTTTTGTTATGGAACACAAAGCTTGAGCCGCATTCCTCGCAGGTGATTTTGCCGGAGAAACAATAACGGTTGCCGAGCTTTTTCTTTTGCTCATCGGTTGGAGACCGCCTTTTTAGCTCTTTTTGTGTCAGCTCAAAGAGTTCACGGCTTATAATCGGTTCGTGGTGATCACGGATAATTACCAATTCTTCTTCTCCGCGGTTGAGTACCTTTTCGTGTGTCAGGTAATTCGGTGTAAGCGTTTTCTTCTGAATCAAATCACCGCAGTATTTTTCGTTACGCAGCGTGCGCAGAATTACTGTGTTAGTCCAGTTTTTATTGGTAAAGGTACGAATGCCT
>JAZSEX010000035.1:0-2749 GCA_045531935.1 Acutalibacteraceae bacterium
GCCGCAGAAACAAAAATCGCTCTTGCGAAGCTGAAGGAGTCGATTACCGATGAATGATTTGTGTGCAGATATCGGCTATAAAAGCGTAAATCACTACGGCGAAGAGCTTTGCGGTGACCACGTTGACGTTGTTGAACAGGATGAAAATTCAACCGTTATTGTTCTTGCAGACGGACTCGGCAGCGGTGTTAAAGCGAGCATACTATCAACGCTTACATCAAAAATCATTTCAACAATGATGGCAGAGGGTCTTCCTATTGAAGAATGTGTTTCTACAATTGCAGCTACACTTCCCGTATGCTCTGTCAGAGGTGTTGCATATTCAACATTTACGATTATTCACCTCAAAAACAACGAAACTGCTGAAATTATTCAGTACGATAATCCTCAGGTAATCGTTATCCGCGATGATGAAAACTACGATTATCCGAAAACTGAAATGAATATCGGTGGCAAAAAGATTTTCAAAAGTGTAATCAAGCTTCGTGAAAACGATATTTTTGTTGCTATGAGCGACGGTTGTCCTCATGCAGGTATCGGTATATCGTATAATTTCGGTTGGAAGCGTGAAGATATCATTTCGTTTGTTGAAAGCCTGGCCCCTGTCGGTTATACCGCAAAAACACTTTCGACAATAATTGTTGATGAGTGTTTCAAGCTTTACGGCGGCAAGCCCGGTGATGATGCAACAGCTTGTATCGTCAGGATAAGAAAGCGTGAGCCGATGAACATTCTCTTCGGTCCGCCTTCAAACCGCGACGATGCCAACCGAATGATGTCGCTCTTTTTCTCGAAAGAGGGTAAGCACATTATCTGTGGCGGCACAACGTCTTCAATCGCCTCAAAATATCTCGGCAAACCTATAAAAGCAAGCCTCGACTTTTCACAGAGCGATGTTCCGCCGACTGCCGAAATCGAAGGCGTTGACCTTGTAACAGAGGGTGTTATAACCGTAAACAAGGTTGTTGAGTACGCAAATGATTATCTTGGTGAAAACAAGTATTATGAGCACTGGAGTATCAAGCGTGACGGTGCTTCCTTGATTTCCCGCTTGCTTTTTGAAGAAGCAACTGATATAAATTTTTATGTAGGCAGAGCTATAAATCCGGCGCATCAGAATCCCGACCTGCCTATAAATTTCAGTATTAAAATGAATCTTGTTGAAGAGCTTTCAGCAAGTCTTAAAAAAATGGGTAAACGCATAAAGGTCAGCTACTTTTAAGGAGTGAAAAAATGAGAAAGTTTGATACAAAAGTCCAGTATCTTAAATACAAAGTTTTACGTGAAGTTGCAAGACAGGCGTGGAATGATACCTTGTTTGACAACCTTCTCGACATACCTAAAACTCTTGTGCCCGGTAATGAACCTACAATGCGTTGCTGTGTATACAAAGAGCGTGCAATTCTTGCCGAAAGAGTAAAAATTGCAATGGGCGGCGATAAGCTCAACCCCAATGTTATTGAGGTTATCGATATTGCCTGCGATGAATGTCCCGTAGGTGGCTATGAGGTTACAAACGCTTGCCGAGGCTGTCTTGCTCACAGGTGTGAAGACGTATGCAAAAAAGGAGCTATCACTTTTGATAACAACCACGTTGCACATATCGACAAATCAAAGTGTGTTGAATGCGGTGCGTGTGCCAAGGTATGCCCCTACACTGCAATTGTCAGCAGAAAGAGACCTTGTGAAAGTGCCTGTAAAATCAAGGCAATTTCAATGAATGAGCACAAGGCTGCAAAAATCAACAATGATAAATGTACTGCTTGCGGTGCCTGTGTTTACCAGTGCCCCTTCGGTGCGATTATGGATAAATCATATATGGTTAACGTTGTTGATATTATTAAAAAGAGCGAAGAAAACAAGAAGTATAAGGTTTATGCCGTTGTTGCTCCGTCAATTTCAAGCCAGTTCACCTATGCAAAGCTCGGTCAGGTTATCAGCGGACTTAAAGAACTCGGATTTTTCACCGTTGTTGAAGCCGCACTCGGTGCAGATATGGTAGCGATGTCTGAATCAAAAGAGCTTGCCGAAGAGGGCTTCCTCACAAGCTCGTGCTGTCCCGCTTTTGTAAAGTATGTTCAGTCTGCATTTCCTCAGCTTGCAGAGCATATTTCGCACAATCTTTCACCTATGGCAGCACTCGCAAAATATATCAAGGAAACAAGCGAGGGAGCAAAGGTTGTCTTTATCGGTCCTTGTACTGCAAAAAAGGCAGAAGCACAGCTTGAATCCGTCAAGCCTTATGTTGACAGTGTATTGACTTTTGAAGAGCTTCAGGCACTCTTTGACAGCAAGGATATAGACATCACAACTCTCGATGAAGATGTGCTTGATAACGCATCGTATTACGGCAGAATATTCGCACGTTCAGGCGGTCTTTCGGATGCGGTTGCTCAGGCGATGAAAGAGCAGAATATTGAGTTTGACCTCAAGCCCGCAGTTTGCGATGGTATTGAAGCCTGCCGTGTAGCTCTGCTTAAAAAGAGCAAAAATGTGCTTGATGCCAACTTTATTGAAGGCATGGCTTGTGTCGGTGGCTGTATAGGCGGTGCAGGCTGTCTTACGCACGGCGAAAAGAACAAAGCCGAAGTTGATAAATACGGCAGAGAAGCAATGGAAAAAACAATTTCGGATGCGGTTTCGATTTTAAAATAATAATAAAAATTAAACTCGGAGTGTTTTGAACTGCCCGCACAATTGGGGGCAGTTCAATTTTTTTAATTCTACCATAGGGGGCTCTTTTTTCCTT
>JAZSEX010000048.1:0-9741 GCA_045531935.1 Acutalibacteraceae bacterium
ATTACGCAAAAGAATCACTTCGTCTCCACTATGAGTGGAAGGGCAAGCTTGAGGTTACTGCACGTGCAAAGGTGCAGGACAAAGAATCGCCTTCCCTTGCATACACGCCCGGTGTTGCACAGGCCTGCCTTGAAATCAAAAACGATATAAACAAGAGCTATGAGCTTACCCGCCGTTGGAACACGGTTGCTGTTATTACCGACGGCACTGCAGTCCTAGGCTTGGGTGATATCGGCCCGGAAGCAGGTATGCCCGTTATGGAGGGTAAGTGTGTGGTCTTCAAAGAGTTCGGTGACGTTGACGCAATTCCGCTGTGCATCCGTTCAAAGGATGTTGACGAAATTGTCAGAACAGTTTCTCTGCTTGCAGGCAGCTTCGGCGGTGTCAACCTTGAGGATATCGGTGCACCCCGTTGCTTTGAGATTGAGCGCAAGCTCAAGGAAATCTGCGACATTCCGGTTTTCCACGATGACCAGCACGGCACGGCTGTTGTCTGCTCTGCCGCTCTCATCAACGCACTTCGTGTTGTAGGCAAAAAGGTAGAGGATATTACCGTTGTATTCAACGGTGCAGGTGCCGCAGGCATTGCAATCTCTAAGCTTTTCAAGTGGATGGGTGTTAAAAACATCATTATGTGTGACAAGAAGGGTATCATCGCAACCAAGGATGATATTGACGAGCCCCGTCACGAGATTCTCGAATATACCAACAACTATAAAATAAGCGGTACACTTGCCGATGCACTCAAGGGTGCAGACGTATTTGTCGGTGTTTCCGCTCCCAATGTTGTTACTCCCGAAATGATCAAGACTATGGCTGACAAGCCCGTAGTTATGGCTATGGCTAACCCCACACCCGAAATTATGCCCGACCTCGCACGTGAGGCAGGTGCCGCTGTTGTCTGCACAGGCAGAAGCGATTTCCCGAATCAGGTCAACAACGTGCTCGCATTCCCGGGTATTTTCCGAGGTGCACTCGACGTTCGCGCAAGCGACATTAACGAGGATATGAAGGTTGCCGCCGCCAACGCTCTTGCAGACCTTATCTCCGATGAAGAGCTTTCGGCAGATTATATTCTTCCCAAGGCTTTTGACCCCAGAGTCAAGGATGCCGTTGCCGCCGCAGTAGCAAAAGCTGCCCGCGATTCAGGCGTCGCAAGAATTTAAATACCTCAATAAAATCGATACACAAAATAAAGACAGTGGCACCGAGGAAAGTCAGTGCTACTGTCTTTTCAATTAGGAATTAGGAGTTCGGAATTAGGAATTATTCATATTAAAACGATATGAAACTTATAAGATGCAGTGACTTTGAACGAAGCAGGCTGACGGAGAAGAAACTTTACTCACGCATTCAAGCGAGTGTACGCAGGCGGTACAACAGCCTGAAAGTCTGCTTTGCATTGAGAGCCGTTGCGGTAATCGGAATGCACTTTTGCGTTCCGATTAAACGAGCGGAGTGAAATCCGTCAGCCGTGGCGGAGTGCTTACCGCTTTCAAGAGTTCTTTTGGTTACTTTTGTAACTCCGGCCAAAAGTAACTGCGGCACCGCCGCATATTTAATACCTCAATAAAATCGATACACATAGTAAAGACAGTGGCATCGAGGAAAGCTTGAGCCATTGTCTTTTTGCTTTAATACCTCAATCAAAAGGTAAGATGTAAGGAGGGATATCCCCTGCATTCACCGTTGAAAGTTTCTGATTTTTGCCGCATCGTTATATCCCTTGCGATACATTGCATCAATTTTTTCTCTGTCTTTAGTCAGCGTGCTCATCCCACAGGTGTTATCAGGTGCGATGATGAGAACCTTACCCTGCTGCTGTAATTCGAGAGCCTTTTTGACAGAGGCCTCATATTTTTCGGCCATCTTCAACAAGGCGGCAGAAGTGTTTGGGTACTTGCTTTTGAGTATTTTTGCCGCTGCAGAGTTTCGTGATGAAGCGGAAGATGCTTCGATTGGCTTTGTAAGTATCAGTACAACTTTTTCGCATCCGTCGGCAAAAGCCTTGTCGATCGGCACAGGGTCAGAAACACCTCCGTCATAGTACGGTACACCGTCGATAAAATACGGCTTGCACACTACAGGCAGACTGCAAGAGGCTTTGAGTACCGAATAATCGTCCTGTGCATAATCGCCTATTTCAAAATATTTTGCTTCGCCCGTCAAAGCGTTTGTCGCAACGGTTTTGATTATACCGTGATATTTTACCATTTCGGTATATCCGAGCGGGTCTTCACCGCACGAGTCTGAGAGCGTGCCGTAAATATAATCGACACCGATGTATGAGCCGCTTTTTATCATATTGCCAAGGCTCATATACTCTTTTCTGAAAGTGTAATCGGCAAAAAAACGGTAGTTTCTGCCGCGTTGCCCTGCTGTGTAGGAGGCTATGTTTGCACTGCCTGCAGAAACACCGATGCAGTAATCAAACTGAATCCGGTCATCAAGGCATCGGTCAAAAACACCTGAACCGTATACGCCGCGAAGCCCTCCGCCAACATCTATTATACCTATCATTTTACACCTCTGAAAATAATTGTATATCATAAAAAGTTATATATAAACAAAATCCACGGATTTTGCAAACCGTGGATTGGTTTTTTATTCTTCTGTGCAGTATTTTTCGTTGTATGCCGCTATTGCTTTTTCAATTACCGAAACAGCTTCCTGCTCGTCCATAACCTCGTCTACTGCGGTGTCTTTCTTCTCGAGTGCTTTGTACACCGTGAAAAAGTGAGACATTTCGTCGTAAATATGACGGGGCAGACTGAAAATGCTGCGGTAGCCGTTGTAGTTCGGGTCAGAGAAAGGTACGGCAATTATCTTTTCGTCAGCTCTGCCGTTGTCAAGCATTTTGATAACGCCTATCGGATAGCAGCGCACAAGAGTCATCGGGTGAATCGGCTCTGCACTGATAACAACAACGTCAAGCGGGTCGAAATCGTCTGCATAGGTGCGGGGGATGAAGCCGTAATTCGCAGGGTAATGGGTAGAGGTGTAGAGGATTCGGTCAAGCATAAGCATACCTGTTTCCTTGTCCAGCTCGTATTTGTTTTTGCTGCCCTGCGGAATTTCGATAACAGCGACAAAATCAGTCGGTGTTATACGCTTCGGGTCAATATCGTGAAGGATATTAGGATTCATTAAAAGCGAACCTTTCGGTTATGATTATTCAGCAACAACTGTTGTTGCGTTGGGGTCTGTGTAGTCAAACTCGTATCTGTCTGCACCGTTAACAACAAACTTAAGTGTTGTTGTGCCGAGAGAAGCAAGTGTACCTACGCCTGTAACCTCAACCTCAACCTCGATGTTACGGTTGAACTCAACCTTGATAACCTCGTTTGTTGCTCTGCTTACTTCCATATAGATGGAGCAGCCTGTGTACTTAGCTGTGTAGTTGCCGTCGTATGTAACGTACTCGCTGAGCTTGCTCATTTCTTCAGCAATCTTAGCTCTGTCGGGGATGTCGTAAATCTTGCCGAAGAGACCTTCGCCAACCTTGGGGTCGATCTCGTCTTTAAGTGTGATTGTGATTCTGCGTACGTCTTCGTCAACCTCAACGTACTCTGTTGTCATTGTTTCGCCTTCAGGAAGGTTTGCAGCTGCAGCAGCATCTCTGCTGGAAGCCTCTTCGTAGCGGCTGAAAGCGTCAGCGTTGACAGCGATCATCGGCTTGCCGTTGTTCTTCTTGTCTGCTTCGTCAGCATCTTCGGGAGCCTGGTAAATTGCTACGTCATCCATTGTAAGTACAAGGGGAACGTCTGTACCCTTTGTGGGAAGTAACTTGTTGATGGGATCACCGTATGCAACCTCAGCACCGAGACCGTCGTTGAAGCCCTTCTTCATAAGCTTTACGATTGTGGGCAGAGCAGATGCAAATGCACTGTTGTCGCACTCGAAGCCTCTGGGATCATAATCGGATGAATAGTTAAGCTTAGCCTTTGCGATGTTTACCTGAGCCATAAGAGAGTTGAAGTAATCAAGAACAGCTTCGTTGCTGTTGAGGCTGGAAAGCTCTACTGATGCGGGCTCTCTTGTTGTTTCTGTTGTCTCTTCTTCGCCGCCGCCGACACCTGAGCAGGATGCAACGCCGAGGAATACACATGCTGTGAGCAGGATTGCGAGAATTTTAATAGTCTTGGATTTCATATTAGTGAAGCTCCTTTCGGTTTATAACACTTTGTGGAATTATACCATATAATTTTCAAAATTAAAAGGGATTTACAGAAAAATTTCCGATTTATTTATGTTTCTATATAAAAATAACCGCAAATTTGCTTTTTATATCGGCAAATCTGCGGCTAAAATTTTGTTTTACAGCAGGGATCGGCGTCCACGACGACCAGTTGTGAAAAATAAATCTATCGTCTCATTAAATCAACCCGCCTGTCAGGTCACTCAGAAACTTTTCAAACCTTGTCTCCTGGTGTACGTTTGTTACGGCGTATTCTCCGTCAGCATTAATTCCGTACCACACTATAGCACTTTCGGCTGTTTTCCCCCAGGCACTTACGTATTCAAAATCAGCGTTGAAGCTTACTCTTTCACTGTCGTCGGGTGTTATAACTGCGGTAAACGTGCAGCTTTCACCCTTTTCGGTTTCGCACACAAGTATGTCATAATCGTCCATACCTGTTTTCCATTTTGCGTTTTTCTTCGGCTTTTTTGCAGTGACTGTTATATCCAGCGAGATGCATTCCTCAGCAGGATAAAAAGTAGGTGAATTCAGCTTGCCGTTTTGGTCGCAGTAGTACGCTTTTTCGTTTCCGTTGCGGTCTGTGAAAACAATTTGCATTATACTGCCTTCGTATTTTTCTTCATCATTATTTTCACGTGCGGAGAATACAAAAATCTGCTCGTCACCGTCAACCTTTACTTCGTCAAGTCCGATGTAAGGGTCGTCAATCCCATCGTATTCCCATACTGTTCCGCTTGCTTCGTTATAGGGTAGCACAACCTCAGCTTGCGGATAGCCGAAAATTGCTCCCTTGATACCGCCGAAGAGAGCGTATACCGCCATAACCGGTACAAGCACCACTAACCAAATTGATGAGCCCATAGTGCCATCTCCTTTCTTTGAGTTTATCTTATCGGAAAAAGCACCAAAGGTCTACCAACCTGAGTTTACAATGCGAAAAAATTAGTGTGTAAATCTGAGTTTACATAAGAACAGCAAATAAAAAGGGCGACTTGCAGTCGCCCTTATGATTGTTACAACATATCACAAATCCTCTTACGCGCCGCAGCGCATATCGAGTCCCGCAGGGACATATCGAATCGAAGATATATCGCAAATCCCGCAAGGGATTTATATCGCTGAAGTTGAGCACAGCTCAACTTCACTTATGGTACTTTCCGCCGTTTTCAATCTGGAATGCACGGTAAATCTGCTCTAGCAGCATAACCCTTGCAAGCTGATGCGGGAACGTCATTTTTGACATCGAGAGCCTGATACGGCATATCTTTTTGATGTTTTCGCTCAGCCCGTATGAGCTGCCGATTATAAACACTACGTTTGCACCGCCGTCTATTGCGGCAGAGTGCATAAGTGTGCTGAATTCGGGTGAGGAATACTGCTTGCCTTCGATACACATCGCAAAGCAGGCGGCACCTTTCGGAATTTTTGCGGCAATCATTTTTGCCTCTTCCTCAAGTGCAGAGTCAATCTGTGCCTGCGAGGGATTGTCGGGCAGACGCACGGGATTCAGCTCAACAATGTCTGTCTTACAGAATGCACCGAGCCTTTTGACGTATTCCGCACACGCAGAGCGAAGATAGTCTTCTTTCAGTTTTCCTAAACATATAACTGTAACATTCATATTAAAACACCATCATTTTCGGTGTACCCGTACCTGCTACACGCAGAATGTAGTCGCTTCCTTCCTCCATACCTCTTGCACAAAGTGTGCTGTACGTGCTCTGGTAAGCTAGCTCGGGCATATTGTTTTCTTTGCTCAGGTGGCCGAGTATCAGCCTTGTTGTGCCGCTCTCTATAAGGTCCGCGGCAGTTTTTGCACACATTTCGTTTGACAGGTGACCTTTGTCGGAGAGTATGCGGCGTTTGAGTGCGTATGTATAGTTGGGATTATTCTGGAGCATACGTACGTCGTGATTTGATTCGAGCATTACGAGCTGACAGCAAGTGATGTTGCTGAGCACCTCGTCGGTTATCGTGCCGATATCGGTAGCAATCGCCAGGCGGTTGCCGTCGGGCATTTCAATAGTGAAGCCGAGACTTTCACGGCTGTCGTGCGGAGTGTGAAACGGGCGGATAAACATACCGTTCACTTCAATTCCGTCAGCCGGAATTACATCTGCAGGGAATTTGCCGTTGAGCGTGCCGTTGTCTGCAAGTGCCTCAAGTGTGCCTGCACTTGCGTACACGGGAATATTGTGTTTTGATGCGAGCACCCTTATACCCTGTATGTGGTCGGTATGCTCGTGGGTAACAAAAATTGCCCCGACGCTGCCGATGTCAACGCCGATGCAATCAAGTGTTTCGGCGGCACGTTTTGCCGTAACGCCGACGTCTATTAATATTCCGCCGTCAGCGGTACCTGCGTAGCTGCAGTTACCGCTGCTGGACGAGAAAAGTGAGCAGAATCTTGCCATAGTTTAACCTGCGTTTTCGGTTGCTTTTTCTTCAGGGTCGGGGAATTCGACACGCTGGATATCCGCACCGAGATTTCTGAATTTTTCAACAAAGTTTTCGTAACCTCTGTCGATGTGTGAGAGGTTTTCGATTTCGGACTGACCTTCAGCCGCAAAAGCCGCAATAAGCATTGCCGCACCTGCGCGCAGGTCGTCTGCACCTACGGGTGCACCGTTGAGCTTTTCTACACCCTGTACAATAGCAACCTTACCCTCAACGCTGATGTTTGCGCCCATACGGAGCAGCTGGTCAACGTAGCGGAATCGGTTGTCCCATACGCTTTCGGATACGATGCTTGTGCCGTCGGCAAGTGCGAGAAGCACTGTCATCTGGGGCTGCATATCTGTCGGGAAGCCGGGGTGAGGCATAGTCTTGACGTTGCACTTGAGCGGTCTGCCTGCACAGCTTACGCGTACAGCCTCGTCATATTCTTCAACCTCGACACCGCAGTCGAGAAGCTTCTTTGTGATTGATTCAAGGTGCTTGGGTATAACGTTTTTGATTACAACGTCGCCCCTTGTAGCAGCGGCGGCAACCATATATGTGCCTGCCTCAATCTGGTCGGGAATTATGGAGTAGGTGCAGCCGTGAAGCTCGTCCACACCGTAGATTTTGATTGTGTCTGTACCGGCACCTCTGATGTCGGCACCCATTGAGTTGAGGAAGTTTGCAAGGTCAACAATGTGCGGCTCACGTGCAGCGTTTTCGATTATTGTCTTGCCCTTTGCTCTTACAGCGGCAAGCATTACGTTGACCGTTGCACCGACGGAAACAGTGTCCATATAAACAACCGAGCCGACGAGGTTTTCAGCCTCAGCGTGTACCATTGCATTGTCTATTGATACGTCTGCACCGAGCAGCTCGAAACCGCGCAGGTGAAGGTCAATCGGACGTACACCGAACCAGCAGCCGCCGGGCATTGAAACCTTTGCCTTGCCGAATCTGCCGAGCAGTGCACCGAGCATATAGTACGAAGCACGAAGGTGCTTTGTGTGTTCGTTGGGTACGGTATATAAGTTAACACCTCTGGTGTCGATTTCGTATGTGGTGCGGTTGATCATCTTTACCGTAGCACCGAGCTGGGTAAGGATTTTGAGCATTATGGAAACGTCGCTGATGTCGGGAATATTCTCAATTCTGCATACGTCTCTTGCGAGAATTGTTGCAGGCAGAATTGCGACAACTGCGTTTTTGGCACCGCTGATTTCTACGGTGCCTCTGAGCGGAGTACCGCCGTTAATGACGAGTTTTTCCATCTGCTTTTGTGTTCGCTCCCTTCTTCGTGAGATTTTATAACGAAGCCCTTGACGGGCAGAAAATGACATAGTTACACAATTAACTGTTGTATTATAACACTGTATTGTGGATTTGTAAAGGTTGATATACATATTTTGTGTGTCAGCTTTGGCATTTTGTAGAAATTCACAAAATCAGTGCAAGCTTTTTTACGAAAAATTACGCTCTGCTGAAAATTCCCTATTTATTATTTGCAAAATGTGTGTTATAATATCTTGAAATATTTTATAAAATATTATTATGGAATGGTATGGTGATAAACGTGAAAGAAGTTATGAGAATTTTCGTCGAAAAGAGAGACGGCTTTGACGTCGAGGCTAAGGGTGTCCTTTCAGACATCCGATCAACTCTCGGTATCGCATCGCTTGAAAAGGTACGCCTTATCAACCGTTACGATGTACAGGGTCTCACCCCCGAGCAGTTTGACAGAGCCTGCACAGTAGTGCTCTCCGAGCCCAATGCAGACACAATCTGTACTGAGCTTGCAATTCCCGAGGGTTGCCGCTTTCTTGCAAGCGAGTATCTGCCCGGTCAGTACGACCAGCGTGCAGACTCCGCTTCTCAGTGTATAGCTCTTCTCACTTGTGAGGAGCAGCCTGCAGTTGCAAGTGCAAAGGTTTATATCTTCGAGGGTAATCTCTCCGATGAAGAGTACAATACAATCAAGTCCTATCTTATCAACCCTGTTGAGTCCCGTGAGGCTTCTATGGACAAGCCTGAGGACCTCAATATTGTTGCCGAAATTCCTGCAGATATTCAGCGTGTCGAAGGCTTTATCAACTGGAGTGACGATGAGGTTGCAGCTTACCACAAGTCAATCGGCTTTGCTATGACTGTTGCCGACCTCTGCTTCTGCCGTGATTATTTCAAAAACGACGAGCAGCGTGACCCCAGCATCACAGAGCTTAAGGTTATCGACACATACTGGTCTGACCACTGCCGTCATACAACCTTCCTCACTCAGCTTGAGAACGTCAGCTTTGAGGACGGCAAGATGGCAAAGGTTATCGAGGCTGCATGGAACGAATACCTTGCAGTACGTGATGACGTTTATGCAGGCCGTACACCCAAGAACATAACTCTTATGGATATGGGTACAATAGGCACAAAGGCACTCAAAAAGGCAGGCGAGGTAAACGACCTTGACGAGAGTGAAGAAATCAATGCCTGCTCAATCGAGGTTACAGTCGACGTTGACGGTAAGGATGAGCAGTGGCTCGTTCAGTTCAAGAACGAAACTCACAACCACCCCACAGAGATTGAGCCTTTCGGTGGTGCAGCAACCTGCCTCGGCGGTGCAATCCGTGACCCGCTTTCAGGCAGAGCATACGTTTACCAGGCTATGAGAGTTACCGGCTCAGGTGACCCCACAGCAGCATTTGAAGATACACTCGAGGGTAAGCTTCCCCAGCGTAAGATTACAATCGGTGCAGCAGCAGGCTACTCACCATACGGTAACCAGATCGGTCTTGCTACAGGTCAGGTTGTCGAGCTTTATGACGAAGGCTACAAGGCAAAGAGAATGGAAATCGGTGCAGTTGTCGGTGCTTCTCCCAAGGAGAATGTCCGCCGTGAAACTCCTGCTCCCGGTGACTGTATAGTTCTTCTCGGCGGCCGTACAGGCCGTGACGGCTGCGGCGGTGCAACAGGCTCCTCCAAGGCACACAACACAGAATCCATCGAAACCTGCGGCGCAGAGGTACAGAAGGGTAATCCCCCCACAGAGCGTAAGCTCCAGCGTCTTTTCCGCAACCCCGATGCTGCAAAGCTTATCCGCCGCTGTAACGACT
>JAZSEX010000070.1:0-9937 GCA_045531935.1 Acutalibacteraceae bacterium
ACATCCTGCTTCATTGCATCCTTTGTCTGTGCGATAAGAGCAGTAGCGGAAGCATATCTCTCCCAGCAACCGCGTCTGCCACAGTTACACTGCTCACCATCCATAGCGATAACCATATGGCCAAACTCACCTGCAGCATAGTTACAGCCGTTGACAAGCTTGCCATTGATTACAATGCCGCTGCCTACACCGGTGCCGAGAGTAATTGCAACAAAGCTGTCCTTATCCTTACCTGCACCTGCAAGAGCTTCACCGAGAGCTGCACAGTTTGCATCGTTATCGATATAAATTTTATCCATACCAAGGCTTGCTGAAAGAAGATCCTTAGCAGGAACATGATCGAAATCAAGGTTGTTTGCATAGTCAATCATACCAAGCTCTTTATTGACTGAGCCGGGTGTACCGATACCGATAGATGCGATATCGTAAAGTCTGAGATTTGCGTCTGCGACAGCCATCTTGATTGCAGTTGCAATATCGTCAAAAATAGCCTTAGCGTCACGGGGAGCATTGGTTTTCATTTTGCCTCTGCCGATAATATTGAAATTATCGTCTACTACACCTACAGCGATATTTGTACCGCCGAGATCAACACCTACTCTGTACATTTTTAAAATTCCTCCAAAAATCATTTTTTATTCAATCAGGCATCATGCCATATTTTCATTTCTTCAGGTTTAGGTGAAATATCTTCATCCATACCAAGGCCATGAAGCAACTCACGGGCTGCATTATAACCGAGCTTACGCTGTCTGTTGTTCATTGCGGCTGCTTCAATAATAATTGAGATATTTCGACCGGGACGCACTGGAACAACCGTACTGGGAACATTGATACCGAGAATTTCAGTATACTGTGTTTCAAGACCGAGTCTGTCGTAAATCTTCTCAACATCCCAATGCTCAAGCTCAACAACCATATCAATTTTTTCGGTCAGCTTGACAGAGCCCATACCGAAAAGTCTGCGGGCATTTATAATACCGACACCTCTTACTTCGATAAAGTGACGGATATTGTCAGGAGCAGAGCCGACAAGTGTGCGGGAAGAAACCTTACGGATTTCAACCGCATCGTCAGCAATAAGTCTGTGGCCTCGCTTGATAAGTTCAAGAGCCGTTTCGCTCTTACCTACGCCGCTGTCACCGAGGATAAGCACACCCTCACCGTAAACTTCAACAAGAACACCGTGACGGGTAATACGCGGTGCAAGCTCAACACCAAGGAAAGATATGAGCGTAGACATACAGGTTGAAGTCGAATCCTTGGTTGTAAGCACAGGTACGCCGTACTTTTCGGCAAGAGGCAAAAACTCCTTTGGAAGTTCCAGCGAGCGTGTAGCAATACAAACAACAGGTTTATGAGAAAGATAAAACTCAATTCTCTCTGCCCTGAGTTTATCGTCCATACCGTGCATATATTCAATTTCGGTAAGACCGAGGAACTGAATTCTGCCGGGGTCAAAATAATCATCATAGCCTGAAAGAATAAGACCAGGACGTATTACCTCCTGCATTGTAATCATTATTTCTGCAGTGTCGCAAGGGGTATAGAGAACTGAAAAAGAATGGACATCGATTATCTTTTTAAGAGAAACAGAATATTTTGAAGCCATATTAAGTACCCTTCCCTTTCTGATAGAGTTGGATACATTATAAATAAAATATTATTAAACTGCAAGACTATAAGAGAAAAATTTTTATTTTATTTTGTTATCTGCTAAATATTTTTCTTTAGTTGCTAATCCACCGCGTATATGCCGCTGTGCTTTATTTATATCGAGCACCTCTCTCACCTGCTCGAAAAGCACCGGATCAATCCGTTCAAGACGACGTGAAACATCAGTATGTACAGTTGATTTACTAATTCCGTACTGTTTAGCCGCTGCACGGACTGTAGTATTATTCTCAACTATATATCTGCCAAGTTCAACAGCTCTCTCTTCTACAAAAAATCGCACAAAAAGACCTCCCAAAATCATATCGTTACATTGATATGAGGAGAGGTCTTTAATTATTCCGTACTTGTCCGATATTAATCTGCAAAGAAATCCGCTTCAAGCATTGCACAAAGGCAATGATATACAGGCAAAGTAAGCTCCTGAATTTTGAAGGTTTCGGTTTCGGGAAGCTTTATACATACATCGCATTTTTCGCTCATAAGGCTATCCTTGCAGCCTGTAATGCCAACAGATATCACACCTTTTGCACCTGCAGCTCTGACAGCATTCACAACACTTGCCGAATTTCCGGATGTACTTAATGCAATAAGCACATCGCCTTTGTTACCAAGACCGTAAATCTGCTGAGCATAGGCATAATCAAACTCAAGGTCGTTTGAAAAAGCGCTAAGAAGAGCAGAGTGTGCATTTAAAGAAACAGCCGGCAAAGCACCCTGCAGATGAGAAATTATTTCATTGTCACCATTTTCTGCAGGAGTATCAATCGTACGTTTAAGTAAAAACCCCTTCATTAGTTCACCGACTATATGGTCGGCATCTGCCGCACTACCGCCGTTTCCGCAAACAAGCACCTTACCGCCGGAACAATAACACTCTCGCATCATCTTATACGCTATGTATATTTCATCTTTACAAGCTTCAAGAACAGAAAAGCGTTCAAGAAGGTCAGAATATATCTCTTTAGAATTTTTAATCATAACTACCACCTTAATATTATTCATTCATCAGAGCTACACCGAGCGCTGCAAAATCACCTATTGAATCGCCAAGTACAGCAGGACGGATTTCACAAACCGATGCAGACAAAGTCAATGCTTCACATTTTATCAATTCCTGCATTTTCTTTTGAAGCAGAGCCGACGATCGCTGATATATGCTGCCGATAACTATTACTTCGGGATTAAGAATATCAATAAGCAAAGCAAGACCTCTGCCAAGATATTCACCGCAGACATTATAAATCTCGAGAGCGGTTATATCACCTGCAAAAGCTGCCTGAGCAACTGATTTCGCTGTTACATTATCAAGTTCTGATTCGGTTTTACAGAATGACGGAATTATTCCTAGACTTAATTTATTCAATACTATCTGTTTAGCTAGGTTAGCTATTCCTCCACCGCTACAGAAACCTTCAAATGAGCCTTTTTTGCCATAACCAAGCGGACCGTTTTCAGCAAGACGGATATGACCTACCTCACCTGCCATATCATTTGTACCGCTATACAATTTGCCGTCAAGTATAAGCCCCGCTCCCATACCGGTACCGAAGGTAAGAAAAATCATATTATTTGTGCCTTTACCGGCACCGAAACGCCATTCAGCAAGTGCACAGGCATTAGCATCATTCTGAAGCTTTGTTTTTATCCCAAGCCTGTTTTCGGTTATTTCAACGATGGGTACATTATCCCAATCAGGAAGATTAGGCGGACACATTATAAGACCTTTTTTACTGTCAAGAGGACCACCGCAACTGATACCGCAAGCAACAACCTCAGAAGCCGCAACATTGTTTCTTTCAAGAATTGATTCTGCAGAAGAAAGCAATTCATCAACTATTGTTTTCCAACCTCTTGATTGAACTGTATCAAAACGGATTTTATCGACAATAACTCCCTCAGTATTTTCGTCGGAAAATTCCGACTTTCCGAGAATTACAGCACATTTTGTACCGCCAATATCAAAACCGAGAGTATATTTTTTCAACGTTATCACCTCAAATTATTGAGTAAAAAAAGTATATCATTGCCGTTGTTTGCGGTCAATAGTTTTTGTGAATAATATATACAACTAAAGGGAGGAATAAATATGCTGACAACGCTTACCAGAGGTTTCATACTTTACTTTGTGATAATGCTTGCCATAAGACTAATGGGAAAAAGACAAATCGGCGAAATGCAACCTACCGAGCTTGTTGTAACGATACTTATATCGGAAATAGCGGCAATACCGCTTGACAGTAATGATATTCCGCTGATTAATTCTATTCTTACAGTTTTTTTACTGGCAGGTTTATCAATAATAACTTCTGTATTGACACTTCATATTCCGAAATTCCGTACATTTTTTGACGGTCACCCTGCAATAGTGATAAATAACGGTAAACTTGACCAACAGAAAATGAAAGATTTACGTTTGACAGTACAAGATCTTATGTCTGCTGCAAGACAGCAAGGAGTATTTGATTTAAGTCAGGTACAGTATGCAATTGTGGAAACTAACGGCTCAGTCAGCATAATGCAAAAAAGCAAATATAATCCAGTTGCAGTTAAAGACGTCGACATCAATGTGCCTGAAGAAGCTTTGCAACATCTGATTATATGTGACGGAAAGCTTATAAAATCTTCACTGACTGAAGCAAAACTGAGCAAAACATCACTTGAGAAACACCTGAAAAAAGAGAAAGTAAAAATGGAAGAAGTTATGCTCCTCACTTACGGCGGAGGTGAATTTTCCGAGACAATAAGAAAGGACAAAAAATGAAAAGAGGTATAGCAGCATTTATTATTTTGATGGCTTGTGTAGTATTGGCGGTATCCGTTAACTTTACACTTGAACACAAAGTACAATCACTTCATTCGGTTGCTATTACCGCAGCAAACGATAAGAATAAAGTTTACATTCTTGAAGATAAATGGAAAAATGAAATAGTTTATTTTAAATTTTTTACGGATCACGAATATTTTGAAAACATTGATAAAAAAATCAAGAAGCTTCAGTATTTAAGCGGTGAAGCATACCGTAATTTAAGTAGAGAAACGGTTATAGATTTGATAGAACTAAAAGAGCATCTGTCATTTTCATTGTCTAATATTTTCTGATTTTTTCGTCTGTGTTCATAAATAATTTACAAGAAAAAACTATACCAAAGGCTGTATCTGACCCTCGCCGGCACACAACAAGCTGTGTAGTTCAAATCATCTAAACACACTATATTCTGATTTCTAACTAAAATAAGTTGCATTCAGATTTCCTTTATGATAAAATAATATCAAAAGGAGGTGGTAATGTGGTTTTTGTATGGATAGCAGCAACAATAGCCTTTATTGTAGTTGAAGCAGCTACAACCCAGCTTGTAACAATATGGTTTGCCGTAGGTAGTGCAGCAGCAACAGTAGCAGCTTTACTAAAAGCAGACACACTTGTTCAGCTCATTGTGTTCGTTGCAGTTTCACTTATCGCTCTTGCAATAACAAGACCGCTTGTCAATAAACTTACAAAGCAGAAATTTTCACCTACAAACGCTGACCGTTTTATTGGTGAAAAAGCAGTAGTTACACAAAACATTGACAATATTGCTGAAACCGGTCTTGTAAAGCTTAAGGGCACAGTATGGACAGCACGCACAACTGACAGCACTGTTATTGCAGAAGGTGAAACAGTAACTGTCAAAGCAATTGAAGGCGTTAAGCTGATTGTTGAAAAGGCGGCATTGCCCGCAGAAGTTAAAAACTCATAAAAATATTTAAAAGGAGCTTTGAATTATGGAATTTGTTATACCGATTATCGTTGTTCTTATTATTGTTTTTCTGGTACTCAACATTAAAATCGTTCCTCAGTCAAAAGCTTATGTTGTCGAAAGGCTCGGAGCATACAAAGACACCTGGCAGACCGGCGTTCATTTCAAAATTCCGCTTATTGAAAGAGTTGCAAAGAATGTTTCTCTTAAAGAGCAGGTTGTTGATTTCCCGCCACAGCCCGTTATTACTAAGGATAACGTAACAATGCAAATAGATACCGTTGTTTTCTATCAGATTACCGACCCCAAACTTTACTGTTACGGTGTTGAACGTCCTCTTTCAGCTATTGAGAATCTCACAGCTACTACTCTTCGTAATATTATCGGTGAACTTGAGCTTGACCACACACTCACATCACGTGATACGATCAATGCTAAAATCCGCGGTATCCTCGACGAAGCTACGGATGCATGGGGTATCAAGGTAAACCGTGTTGAACTCAAAAACATCCTTCCTCCCAAAGAGATTCAGGATGCCATGGAAAAGCAGATGAAGGCTGAGCGTGAGCGCCGTGAAGCAATACTTCGTGCCGAAGGTGAAAAAGCAAGTCAGGTGCTTGTTGCCGAAGGTCAGAAAGAATCAAAGATTCTTGCCGCTGAAGCTGATAAACAGTCTGCAATTCTTCACGCCGAAGCTGTTAAAGAAGCCAAGATACGCGAATCCGAAGGTGAAGCTGCTGCTATTCTTGCTGTTGAAGAAGCAAGAGCAAAAGCTATTGAGCTTATTAATCAGGCTAATCCCGGTCAGGCATTCCTCACAATACGCAGTCTTGATGCATTTGAAAAAGCTGCTGACGGCAAGGCTACAAAGATTATTATCCCTTCAGAGATTCAGTCAATTGCAGGTCTTGCACAGGGTATAATTGAAACAGTAAAAGAGTAAAATCAAACAGCACGGACAGATGCATGCACTCTGTTCGTGCTGTATTTTTGTTGAATTGTGTCAATATTTTGTGTTTACGGTTAACGAAATGTACAAATTTAGTTTTAGGTCTTGTATATTCTTTAAATATAGTATATAATTGACCCGTTAGTTTTTACTACGCAAAAACATATTTGAAAAAGGTGATTAAATGGCTACGGAAAAAACTTCCAACGATTATCGTGAGGAACGCAAGGCTCGCCTTGCAAAAGCAGCTAAAAAGAACGCAAAGAAAGCACATAAGGTTTCCGCTTCCGCAATGAGCAAGAAAGCTAAGGCAACAATCGGTATTGTTGTAGCAGTTGCTATTGTATTCGGTATTGCTTTCGGTGTATGCATCAACACAGGTGTATTTGAGAGAATGAAGAAGATTGAAACCGTTTCCGGTGAAAGCTATTCAGCTGTCGAATACGGATACTTCTACAACAGTATTCACAGTAACTATTTCGTAACAGCACAGCAATACGACCAGTACTACGGCGAAGGTATGGGCTTCTCCTACACAGGTTACGATTACTCCAAGCTTCCTGAAGACCAGCTCTATACAGGCGCAGACTATAAGCTTGACGACGGTTCCAAGCCCACATGGAAGCAGTACTTTGAGTACGCAGCACTCAAAAATCTCCAGCAGTTACATGCTATAAATGATCTTGCAGAGAAAGACAACTTCAAGGTTGACGAAAAAGTTCTCGAAGATGCTTACGCAACAGTTGACGAGACAAAGCAGCAGCTTCTTGACTCTGCTGCACAGTCCGGCGGTGCTCCCATCACTTTCGGTGAATACCTCCGCAGATACTACGGTGCAGGCATGAACGAAAAGACACTCAAAGACATTATCAAGCTTCAGACAACAGCAAGTGAATACTCCACATATCTTATGGAGAAGAATTCAGCAGATTACCTTGCTGACTCTGCTAAGCTCGAGGCAGAATACAAAAAGGATACAACTCTCTACGACTGTGTAGACTTCCGTATCTTCACAATCGCTCCCGAAACAGTTACAACTGCAAATGATGCGACACAGGCTGAAAAGGATGCAGCAACAAAGCAGGCTAATGAAGCAGCAAAGAAAAAGGCTGACGAAATGTTCGGCAAAATCAAGGATGAAGCTTCATTCATAAAGCTTGCTGAGCAGTATGCAACAAAAGAGCAGAAGGAAACAACAGACTTCACAAAGGATGAAGCAACCCTTATGAAGTACGTTGAAAAGGCAACTTACGAATCATCCTTCGGTGCAGATGCCACAAAGTGGCTCTTCAGCAAGGACACAAAGGTTAACGATAAGAAGATGTTCGATATTAACGGCACATATTACATCTTCTATATGATTAAAACAGCATACAGAGATGACGCTACTATTCCTGTAGACGTACGTCATATCCTCTATCAGTTTGACGAAACAGCAAAGGATAAGGAAGCTGACAAGGCAAAACAGAAGGCAGCTGCAGATGCTACAGTTAATGCTATCAAGAAGGCAGACGACAAGCTTGCAAGCTTCCTTGAATGGTGCGAGAAGGATAGCGACGACACAGGCTCCAAGTCAAACGGCGGTCTTATCGAGTACCTTGGCAGAGGTAAGTATGTTAAGGCATTTGAAGAGTGGTCACTTGATGCAAAGCGTCAGGAAGGCGACATTGAAGTAATCGAAACAGAATACGGTTACCACGTAATGTACTTCGTTAAGAAGCATCCCGCTCCTTACTGGAAAATCAACATTGCTCAGACATTTGCAAATGATGATCTCAACAAGATGCTTGACGATGCTATTGCTTCCGATGCTTACAAGGTAGCAGATGCACAGGGCCTTAAAAAGATTAACGATAAGCTTTATGCTAACCTTATAGAAAACTCCTATAAAAACGTAGCAAAAGCTGAGCCCAGCACAGCAGCAAAATAAAATAATTAAATCAACAGCCGATGATTATCACACGATAGTCATCGGCTGTTTTTATATGTATTTCATCAGTTTTAAGTATTCACCCTGCTCATCTCTACCGTCAAACAGTACTTTGTCAAAGCCGTATTTACGGTAAAGATGCAGAGCGTTTGTATTATCTTTATCAACACCTATTGTCATTTCAGTAAAGCCCATTTCCCGAGCTTTATCAACAAGAAATTCAAGTATTTCACTACCTATGCCTCGGTTGCGGTATTCTTTTTTGACAATCATTCTCGACACGTATACTCTGCACTTCGGGACTGTGTAATCGGGGTCGCCGGCATCAAGAACAAGTGCCCCCTCCCCTATAAATTCACCGCCGATTTTATAAACAAACACGAGCCTGTTGCCGGATTTGATTTCATCAAGCCATTTATCGGCAAGGGGTTGAGATTTCATATTCCAGATGTTTGAGCATTTGTGATATTCTTCGGGATTCAAAGCTTCAATGACGGTAGTTGCGTACTCGGTAAAGCTTTTATCAAGCCTTTTATAGCTCATATTTGCAACCTCTTTTAACGAATGAGATTTCATAAGGTACTCAACAAACCGACAGCCGAGATAATAACCTACATCTGAATGTCCGTTATATGAACACCAGTCTCCGAAAAAGTCCTGAACACTTTCTTTTGCATCAAGACGGCGGAGATATTCTTTTTTTATCTCATTTTCATTTTTATTGCACCAATCGAGCCAACCGTCTTTATCTTGATGATAAAATTCATTATCACCGCAGAGAATATGCTCGCATACCATTGCAACTCCTTCACAGTAAAGCTGTGCAATGCCTTTTCTGCGTTTTGTATATTCCGAAATATGCAAATTTCCGTTCATCTTATGCCATAAATGACCGATTTCGTGCAATATAAGGGCACGCATATTTGTTTCGTCGCCCCAATTAAGCTCGATGATTTTTTCAATACCGAGAAGAACGGTATTTTTGCCGTCAAGCGTGGTTGCCCAGCCTGCACCGTTGCAAAGTCCAAGATAAAGAATAATATTTATATCGGGTTCTTCATTAAAAAGCTTTGACAGATTATCATTCAGTGTATCAATTACAGCTTGAAAGTTTCTGCTGACAAAATCAAGTTTTTCTTCATTCAAAGCGGCTTCAACAACAGGAAGAACGCTTTTATTAAAATCGTATTCCTTTGCATCTTTTTCGCATTTTGAGGGTAGTTCTTTTGATATTTCTTCAGCATACTTACGCCATAATTCGATATCAAAGCCGTCAGCAAAAACCAATTTTATTTTATCACAAGTATTGATGATGTTCATTATTTCACCTTAATTAATATTTCGTTTCTCAAGCCATGAAGCAGGATTGTTTTCAATAAATTCCCATTTTATATTAAAATCCTCTTCGTCACGAACAATATGATCATAAAATAATTTTTGCCATATCGGAAAACCGATTTTTCTAGTAACATAACCTTTGAGTTGATTTAGTATATTGGACACCGTAGGGGCGCCCATTGGACGTCCGCTTTCAGGCGGCAGAATTGTAAGCAACAAATGTATATGGTCAGGCATTATTACGTATTTATCAAGTCTTACACCTATATATTTTTTCTCAATATTATTTATTGCTTCATCAACAAT
>JAZSEX010000001.1:0-20300 GCA_045531935.1 Acutalibacteraceae bacterium
CGGGCTCATAACCCGGAGGCCGCAGGTTCAAGTCCTGCCTCCGCAACCAGAAAAAACACACTTGACTTTTGTCAGGTGTGTTTTTTGTTATTATGAAATCAATGCAGGACTTGAACCTGAGAAGGTCTGAGCGTTAAGAAAACAGTTCTGTGAACTGTTTTCAGCGAAGAGCGGCGAGGCGGGTACCGAATGCGAAGCATTGGGTCGCCGAGCCAACAGTATGCGTAGCAGACGTTCAAGTCCTGCCTCCGCAACCAAAAAAACACACTCGGCTTTTGTCGGGTGTGTTTTTTGTTATGTCAAGTCCTGCCTTAAGAAATCACAAATGCAAACCCGAACGTTAAACCTAATATAAGCTGGAAAAATAACAGTTTTTATGCTATAATTATTTTATAAATGAAATTTGTCGGAGGTCGCATTATGACAAGTAATATTGCTACTTTCATAGTAGGTATTATATTTATTGCTATCGGAATTTCAAATATGCGAGGAAACATATCATCTCTTCATTCGTATCATAGGCACCGTGTTTCCGAAGAAGATAGGATACCATTTGGAAAACAGGTCGGCTTGGGTATGATTATTATTGGTATCGGTATAATTATATTCAGCATTTTATCTTCTGTAAGCCTGTATACCGGAAACGATATCCTCATTTTGGTAGGTACTGTTTTACTGGTAATCAGCATTATTCTCGGTCTTGTTATCAGTTTTCGTGCTACGATTAAGTACAACAAAGGAATATTCTAACCTTAAAATTGTAATATATCGTCAAGTTTAAAATGATATCCAAATCGATATTTTTTAAAATCCTCATTCATAAGAATGGGGATTTTACTTTTTACTCTTCACTTTTCACTAATCACAGCTATAAAAATAGCGAGTAAGTATTTTTTAAAGCTTTACTATGCATTTTCATTTATAAAAATATATGTTATAATCATCTCGGTAATTAAAATTTGCAAGAAAGGATAAAAATCATGTTCAGAAAAAGTATGGTTTTTTTGCTTGTTATAACTATGCTGGTCGGCTTGCCGTCAGTAGCATCTGCCGAAGAAAGTGTTCCTGAAAAAGAAGGCTACGTGCTTGATTTCAGCACCGAATTTAACGACGGCAAATTAAATACAGAGTATTGGCTGCCGCAATATTTACCTCACTGCACTGCAAACACAGACGGCTCCTCTGCAAGATATAAAATTGAGAACGGGTGTCTGAATCTGTACATCACAAAGGATTCACCCGATTATTTCGGCGGTCAGCCCGGTTCAGCAGACCCCGACAACCTTTTATGGATAGCAAACGGTATTCAGACTTGGGAAAAGAATCATCTTCACCCCGGTGGTGCCCAGCAGATGGAAGTTGAGCCTTATGAAGGATACGCCACACAGTACGGCTATTTTGAGGTGCGTATGAAAATGCCTGACACAGGCGGTGGCGGATACGCATCATGGTGGCTTATCGGTACTCAGGATGATACCGACGGAACAGATTCTGTTCAGAACGGTGAAATAGACGTATTGGAAACCTTTTTTAAATCTCCTGGAGTATTTGAACCGAAAGTTCACGCATGGGATGACCCCAATCTTGACGAATGGGCAAGCAAAGTTGAATTAGACGGAAATCCTATGGATTATGTAAACGAATTCCATACCTACGCTATGGACTGGAGACCCGAAGGGATAACATTTTACGTTGACGGAAAAGAAGTGGCACAAACAAGAGAATCACCACAGTACAGAATGTGTATGGTTCTTTCGATGTATATAAATTCTGATTTCAGCGGTTGGGATGAACCCGAAAACAACTATCCCATAGAATGGCTGATTGATTATGTGCGCGTATACAAAGACAAAAACGGTTATGATGAGAACAACAGACTTACAAAATTCGAACGCTTTATAAAAGATACTTGCGACTCACTAACTGCATTCGGACAGCGAATTTTATCATTTTTTCAAGATATTTGTACGCAGTGTCATCAGTTACTTGAGCGTATATTCTGTATGATACCTGCCTTGTACAGCGTAACAAAATTCTAAATACAAATAAAACAGGTGCATAAATGGAAATAAAAATCACAGACGCAAGACAACTCAAAGGCGATGCCGCATTTCTGATTGATGACGGCAGAACAAGCATATTATATGATACCGGCTTCGGTTTCACCGGGTATGCGGTTGCAGAAAACGTAAAAGCCTGCCTTGGCGAGCGTGAGCTTGATTATATTTTTCTTACTCACTCACATTACGACCACGCTCTGGGCAGTGCATATATTCTCCGCCGTTATCCCGATGCAAAGGTGGTTGCAAGCAGCTATGGGGCAGACGTTTTCAAGCGTGACGGTGCTAAAAGAACAATGAAAGAGCTTGACGCCAAGTTTGCCGAAAAGTGCGGTATAACGGATTATGAATTTCTCGGTGATGAGCTTAAAGTTGATATCGCGGTAAATGACGGAGATATTATTCACGCAGGAGATATGGAATTCAGAGTAATCAGCCTGCCCGGTCACACACGCTGCTGTATCGGATTTTACTGCGAAAAAGAAGGTCTGCTTCTCTCTAACGAAACGCTCGGAGTATATGACGGCAACAAAACCATTCTCCCCGCATTTCTCGTAGGCTTTGCAGATACGATTAAATCTATAGAAAAAATTGAAAAGCTTAATGTAAAATATATTCTCGCACCGCATTTCGGTCTGCTTGACGAAATTCAGACAGAATACTTCCTTAAAAACATGAAATCTTCCGCTCAAAACATAGCTGATGACATACTCGGCAGTATAAGAGCGGGATACAGTGACGAAGAAACTGTAGCTCAATTCAAGAACAAATACTGGCACGGAAACACCAAAGAATCGTACCCGGAGGATGCAATAACGCTCAACACCTCTATTATGGTCCGTCTGCTCAGAAGTGAACTTTTATAACAGCACTTGTTTTTTTAATTTTATGTGATATAATAATCAAACCGACAGTTCGTTTGTACCATCCTGTCGTTAAACAAAACCAGGACTGCTTATTGTAAATATTTTGTACAATGATAGCGGCTTTGCGTTTTGCTCAAAGCCGCTTTTTATTTTTCGGGAGATAAAATGAAAACAAATATCAGAACTAAAATAAAACGCGAGAGAGAAGAAACCTCGCTTTTGTTCAGGTGTATTCCTTCAACAGTTGTGTCTCTGTTTGTTGTAAGCGTTATCTGTATGAATCTGCTTGCTAACAAAACGCTTGTTCAGACCGAATGGATAGCGCTTGACGGCGGTATCCTGATATCCTGGCTGTCATTTATGTGTATGGATATCATCACCAAATATTTCGGCCCGAAAGCATCCAACAAGGTGGCACTTCTGGCTTCGGGCATCAACCTGCTCACCTGCATAATTTTTTATATTGCAAGCATAATTCCTTCCGATGCAAACGACTATACCGCACTCAACGGAATCCTTGGCGGCACGTGGTTTATTTTATTCGGCAGCACAGTCGCATTTCTTTTATCTGCCGTAATAAATAATATCCTCAACTGGCTTATAGGCAAAGCATTCCGAAACAATCCCTACGGTAAAGCCGCATATGCCGCACAGACGTATATATCTACTTTTATAGGTCAGTTTCTGGATAACCTGATTTTCTCGGTTATTGTTTTTATGCTCTTTGCGCCGATTTACTGGAACGGCTTCTGCTGGTCATTCCTGCAGTGCGTAACCTGTGCACTGACAGGTGCAGTTGCAGAGCTTATTATGGAAATTCTTTTCTCCCCTATCGGCTATACGATTATAAAGAAATGGAAAACGCAAAAAGTCGGAGAGCAGTATCTTCAGTTTATTAACGGAGGTAAAGTATGAAGGTTTTAATTACGGGAACATCCCGGGGAATCGGCAAAGCGATTGCTGAAAAATTCTTGAAAGAAAAGCATACGGTAATCGGTATTGACAGACAAAGTTCAAGTATTTCGGATGAAAACTATACCCATTATAAGTGTGATATAAGAGATTATGAAAATCTGCCCGAGATTAATGACGTTAACATACTCATCAACAACGCAGGCACACAGAACGAACAGGATATTGATATCAATCTGAAGGCACTTATTCACATCACCGAAAAATACGCTATTCAGAAAAACATACGCTCAATTCTTAATATCGGCTCGGCAAGTGCACATACGGGTGCCGAATTCCCCGAATACTGTGCAAGCAAAGCAGGCATTCTGGCATACACAAAAAACGTTGCCCTGCGTGTCGCCCCTTTTAACGCTACCTGCAACAGCCTCGACCCCGGAGGAGTTATTACTCCGCTCAACGACTGTGTAATAAATGACCCGAAGCTCTGGGCAGAAATAATGAACGAAACACCGCTCAAAAGATGGGCAACAGCCGAAGAGATTGCAGACTGGGCATATTTCCTCACCGTTACAAACACGTTCTGTACAGGTCAGAGCATAGTTGTAGACGGCGGCGAATCCATAAACTATAATTTCGTATGGAAAAAATAAAACTTCCGAAACGTACTCGCATATTTGACTTTCATCAACTGAGATGATAAAGTATAGTTAACTTCAGCCTGGCAGGTGACAGCTATGTTCAACGTAAAAAACGGCGACGTTATACTTTTTCAGGGCGACTCAATAACCGACGGCAACAGAGGCAGAAACGAAGACCTCAACCATATACACGGTCACGGTTACCAATACATTCTCGCTTCCGAAATGCACGCCGACAATATGGATAAGGATTTCACCGTTGTCAACAAAGGTATCAGCGGCAACCGAATCTCCCAGCTTTACGGCAGATGGAAAGAAGATTGCCTGAGCCTTAAGCCTACAGTGCTCAGCGTACTTATCGGTGTAAACGATATGCACTCACTTTATTCAAGCAGTAACGGCTCTGACCCCGAGCGTTATAAGAAGATATACCGCTACATGCTTGATGAAGCTATTGAGCAGAATCCGGACCTGCTAATTGTAATTATGGAGCCTTTTTTCGGTGTATCAAAAGACGAAGCATACAGCCGTTATATGCAGTCGCACATAGGTGAATACAGGGCAGCCGCAAAACAGATTGCCGAAGAATACAACGCCGTGTTTGTACCCTTGCAGGATATGTTTGACGAGTATGCAAAGCAGACTGATATCTTCAACCTCCTTTGGGACGGTGTTCACCCCACAACCGGCTCACATCAGCTCATCGCAAGACGCTGGAAAGAATGCGTAGAAAAGAGATTTAACGAAAGATAAAACAAACTCAAGCACATTCAAATTCGGAATGTGCTTCTTTTTTTGCAAAGTCTTAATTAATTTGTAAGAATCGGGTGTTATACTTACCGCAAAGGTGGGAGATAAATGAAAAAGAAATTTATAAAAGCGTTACTTATTATTGCAGGCTTACTGCTGGTTTTCAACGCAATGCTGATGTCCGTTATGTCAAACATAAACGCAGGAATTATTGCCGAGCTTTTACTCGGTGCCGCAATTTTCCTGTACGGTATTCTGCTTGAAAAGTCAGTGCCGAAAATCCCGAAATGGCTACGTGCCGTTTTTTGGTGCGGTGTATGCACGGTAACCGTATTCGTCAGCGTGCTTTTGGGGCTTGGCATAAACGATACCGTCACAGGCAATGAAGACGCGGTTATAGTGCTCGGCTCCGGCATTCGCGGCGAGCTGCTTACCGTCGGACTAAAAAACCGCCTCGACCGTGCTGTTGAAATGTACGAGGATAACCACGATATCGTGATTGTTGTCAGCGGCGGTCAGGGTCCGCAGGAGGATATTACCGAAGCTCTTGCTATGGAGCGTTATCTGCTAAGCCGCAAAATTCCGCAGGCAAATATAATCAAAGAAGAGCAGGCTACAAGCACCTACGAAAACTTTGTTTATTCAAAGCAGATTCTCGATAAAAAACTCGGTGAGAATTACAGTGCAGCTTACGTCACAAACGACTATCACATATACCGTGCGGGGGCTCTTGCAAAAATCGCAGGCTTCGGCAACCTCACCCATTCACACAGCACAACAGTTTGGTATACGGTTATACCGAGCTGTATGCGTGAGTGTATGGCGGTTATAAAACTGTGGATATTTAAGCAGTAAAAAAAGCTCAGACAAACAGATTTGTCTGAGCTTTTTGCTTTTGAAACGTTGCCGCAACCATTCGGAGGGGCTGCGGCAAATCGTGACAACTTCGGGGAAACCCCATAACACACACCTTACGGAAAGGAATGTGAAGCGTCCTGAAATTAAATTACAAAGACAACATACAGGGCATTACGCTGCCGCATAGTGTTACTTTGTATTTATTATTCTAAAATAAAATAATAAAATTGTAAAGGCTTCAATTCTAAACTTTTCATAAAATTTAACAATGCAAAAGCTGAAAAAACACATATTTTGCAAAAACAACAAATACAGTCAGCGAATTCCGCATCGTGTAATATTATTATAATATTTTATTTTATATTGAAAAAGTGCATATTTGGTGATATACTGTATATGACACAATGCGGTCTTAAATTTAAACCGATTTTACATAAGAAAGGACGATGAACTTTGGCAGAAAACAAAAATCTTGACGCTTTTGCCGGTCTCGATGCGATGGATGCTCACGTTGACGATTGGCGTGACGCCGTTAAGGGCAAGCAGAGAGGTATCTTCTCTTTTGACGACGTTGTAAACGTAAAGCTCAAAGCACTCAAGAAAAGAATTTACACAGACATCGAATCTATTCCCGCATGGAAGATGAAGGAATGCATCTACAAGGGTGTAGGCGATTACGAATACCTTTACGATGAGTGGAAGGAGCTCAACGTCGGCGACCGCTGGGGTAACAACGGCTGGAGCGCATTCTTCAAAAACTCATTCGATATTCCCGAGCGTTTCGCAGGCAAGAAGGTTACACTCAATGTCTACTTTGGCGGCGACTCCCTTCTTTCTCTCAACGGCAAGCCCTATCAGGGTCTTGACCCCTTCCGTAACAGCGTACTTCTTTCCGACTGCGCTGAGGCAGGCAAGCACTACGACGTTGACATCGAGTCTTACTATGTATGGCACTCAAACGAGTCCACTGTAAAGACTCTTTCCTGCTCATTTATCGGTGTTGTCGACCCCGTAATCGAAGAGGTTTACTGGGACTTCAAGGCAGCTTTCAACGCACTGTTTATGCCCGTCCTCGATACAGGCCTTGCAGAGCTTATCCGCTCCGCACTCAAAGAGGCATTTACTCACGTTAACTTCGACGTTGACGGCGACGAGTTCACAGCAGGTCTTCTTGCTGCACAGAAGGTGCTCAAGGACAGAATCTACAACAACCCCAACTACAAGACAGAGGGTAAGCTTGCACTCGTAGGTAACTCTCACCTTGATATCGTTTTCATGTGGGCATACAAGGAGTACGTACGTAAGCTCGGCAGAACTCACGCTACAATGCTTCGCCTTATGGAGCAGTATCCCGATTTCATCTTCTCACAGAGCTCTGCTCCCACATATATGGAGATGGAGAAGAACTATCCCGAAATGTTCGAGCAGGTCAAGAAGCGTATTGCTGAGGGCAGATGGGAATACATCGGTGCAATGTGGGTTGAGCCCGACTGTAATCTTGTTTCAGGTGAATCCTTTGTCCGTCAGCTTCTTCACGGTGTAAGATACGCTGAGAAGACATTCGGCATCACACCCAAAACCTGCTGGGTACCCGACGTATTCGGCAACGGCTATGCAATGCCCCAGATTCTCAAGAAGGCAGGCGTTGAGTACTTCGTAACTCATAAGATGGGCATCTGGAACGATACCAACCCCTGGCAGTACAACACATTCTGGTGGGAAGGTCCCGACGGTTCCAAGGTATTCTCTATTGTTCCTCCCACTCACTTCATCGGCACGGTTGAGGCTGACTCTCTCAAGATGAACTGGAAGAAGTACACAGACAAGGCTACAATCGGCGAGTCTATGTACTGCTACGGCTGGGGTGACGGCGGCGGCGGGGTTGACACCGAAATGCTCGAGTACGTCAAGCGTTACAAGAACTTCCCCGGTCTGCCCGAATCCAAGGTCAGCAAGATTGAGGATTCACTTGCACGTATGAAGGCTAAGGCAACCGACACAAACATTCCCACTTGGAAAGATGAGCTTTACCTTGAGGAGCACAGAGGTGTTCACACCACAAAGGCTATGCTCAAGAAGCTTAACAGATACAGCGAAAACCTCTACCGTCAGGCAGAAATCTTCGCAAGCATCGCAAGAGGCTACGGCTACGAGTATCCGCTTGCAAAGCTCAACGAGGGCTGGCAGATGATTCTCACAAACCAGTTCCACGATTCTCTTCCCGGCTCACACATTACAGAAGTTTTCGGCGACCTTTGTGCAATTTATAGCGATATCATCGCAATCGGCGAAAGCGTACGTGACGAGGCTCTCAATGCTATCGCAGGCAACATCGGTGCAGGCAACAAGTACGGCAAGCCCTTCGCTCTCTTCAACTCACTCGGCACAGCTGCAACCTCAAAGGTTGAGCTTCCCTACAAGGATGTTGAGATTTACGATGCTGACGGCAACAAAGTTCCCGTACAGGCTTACACAAAGCTTGACGGTACAAAGGTGCTCGTATTCGTTGCAAAGGACGTTCCCGCAGTAGGTTACAAGGTATACTACACCAAGGAAGCTGCTGTTGCTGAAGCTAAGGCAGTGGAAAGTGCAGACATCGAAAACGATAACTTCAGCCTCAAGTTTGACGCAGCTGCAGAGCTTGTATCAATCTTTGATAAGAAGAATAACAGAGAAGTTCTCGGCGGCAAGGGTAACGTATTCCGCATTTACGAAGACCTTCCCGGTAAGTACGATGCATGGGATATCGTTGTTACATACACAGACCGTGAGTTTGAGACAGAAGCAGGCAAGGTTGAGAGCGTTGTTACAGGCGACGTATTCACCTGCGTTACAATCACAAAGAACATTCTGAAGTCTACTCTCAAGCAGAACATTATGATTTATAATGAGCTTGACAGAATCGACTTTGATACATTCATCTCCTGGCACGAGCAGGAGAAGCTCCTCAAGGTCGGCTTCGACGTAGATATCAAGGCACAGAAGTACACAAGAGATATCGCATACGCAACAATCGAAAGCTCCAACTACCGCCACAATCCCTACGACAAGGCTAAGTTCGAGGTTTCCGCTCACAACTTCATCGATATGTCTGAAGAGGGCTACGGTCTTACAATCCTCAATGATTGCAAGTACGGCTACGAGGTAAACGAGCAGAGAATGATCATCACTCTCCTCAAGGCTCCGATGAACCCCGACCCGCAGTCTGACAGAGGCGACCACTACTTCACATACTCACTCTACCCGCACGCAGGCAGCTGGAAGGATGCAGAGACTCTCGTAAGAGGTCTTGAGTTCAACAACCCGATGCTTCCCGTTGACCTCAGTAACGAGGCAAAGGGTGCAGAGTGCGGCTCCTTTATCAGCGTTGACGGCAAGAACGTTACACTCGAAGCTGTCAAGAAGTGTGAGGATGAAGATGCATACATCGTACGTTTCGTTGAGAAGGCAGGCAGACGCACAAAGGTTACAGCTGAGTTCTTTGCTGAAATCGCAAGCGTTGCCGAGTGTAATCTCCTCGAGCGTGAAGATGTTGCAGCAGATATAGCAACAGGCAAGACTATGAGCTTTGAGATCAACCCGTTTGAAATCAAGTGCTACAAAATTAAAGTTAAATAAGTAAAACTAAAAAGCGGCGGAGGATGCTAACCGTCCTCTGCCGTGAAATATTAAGGAGGAAACCACAATGCCAATTATAAAACTTATCATTGCAGGTATTCTTGCACTCGGCCAGATTCTTTCACCCGTAGGTGCATTGATTGCAAACTTCGGCGAAGGTGCATTTTTCACCGAATGGTCCAAGGAAGACGAATTCACAACTGACTCCTACATCGAGCTTGAGAAAACACCCGGCGAGGATTTTGTTGTACTCAACCTCGCAGACGTACAGCTTTACGATGACGAGCTTTACGATACTATCGGCGAAGAGGCTATGGCTCTTGTTGCAAAGCTTATTGAAGACAAAAAGCCCGACCTCATCACACTTTCAGGTGACAACGCATGGGGCACAATAGCTTACCTCGACCTCATAAAGCTTGTTGATTCCTACGGTATTCCGTGGGGTGCTGTTATGGGTAACCACGATGGTCAGCGCTGCATCAGCGAATTCTGGGCAGCTTACCACCTTGCTGAGGCTGAAAACTCAATCTTCGAGTTCGGCCCCAAGGATATGGGCTACGGTAACTACGTAATCAACATCACAGAAAACGGCAACATCATCCATTCAATTTATATGATGGATACTCACAACAACAGAGAATATGAAACAGAAAACGGCACAATCGGCGGCTACGACCACCTTTGGGACAATCAGATGGATTGGTACGAATGGTGCGTAAAGGGCACAAACAAGCTCGCAGGTTACCCCGTACAGAGCACAGTTATTATGCACATTCCCGTTGTTGAGTACTACGATGCATGGCACGCAGTAAGCACAGATGCTGACGATGCAGCAGGCAAGCTCGGCACAATCAACCCCCTCTTCTCTCTCATCGCATCCGGCCGCAGAGGTGAATACGGCGGACATCCGCCCGTAAACAACGGCTTCTTCTCACTTTGCAAAGAGCTTGGCAGCACAAAGAATATGCTTGTCGGTCACGACCACGACAACGACTACTCAATTCTTTACGAAGGCATCCGCCTTACATATGCTGTTAAAACAGGTGCAGGCTGCTACTACACCGAAGATATGCTCGGCGGTACAACACTCAACATCAACTCACTCGGCATAGTTGACGTAGACCAGAATTACTACGCAATCACAGACGGTGAGTGGGCTCCCGTTAAATAATTTTATCTGAACAAAAAAAGAAATGACACTTTCGGGTTGAAAGTGTCATTTTCTTTTTATTTCACACCTGCGGCAAAAATCTCATTCGGACATTCGCCTTTCTCATAGAAATCCGCAATATTTTTTACCGTTGTTTCGGCTATATTTTCAAGTGCATCTTCGGTCAGAAATGCCTGGTGCGACGTTACTATAACGTTGGGCATTGAAATAAGTCTTGCAAGCGTATCGTCCTCTAAAATATGGCCCGAATTATCCTCAAAGAAAAGCTCTGACTCTTCCTCGTAAACGTCAAGGCAGGCGGCACCGACCTTGCGTGATTTTATGCCCGAAAGCAAAGCCTCCGCATCAACAAGTGCACCTCTTGACGTGTTGATAATCACAACACCCTTTTTGCATTTTTCAAGAGCATTACCGTCAATCAGGTGGTAGGTTTCTTCCGTAAGCGGACAGTGAAGTGAAATAATATCACTGCCTGCAAACAGCTCATCAAGCCCGACATAACGCACCGTATCGCCGTTATCAAGGTCTGCGGCAGGAAATTTATCGTAAGCGAGCACTTTCATACCGAAGCCCCTGCATATGTCAATAAAAACTCTGCCGATTTTACCCGTACCGATTACGCCTACAGTCTTGCCGTGCAGGTCAAAACCCGTAAGACCTGAAAGGCTGAAATTAAAATCACGGGAGCGGATATACGCCTTATGAATACGGCGGATTGATGTAAGCAGCAGAGCCATAGCGTGCTCGGCAACAGCATAGGGAGAGTATGCAGGTACCCTGAATACGTGAATTCTGCCGTGTGCGTGCTTCATATCAACGTTGTTGAAGCCTGCACAGCGAAGTGCAACAGCTTTTACACCAAGCTCACAAAGCCTATCAATAACAGGTGCATCAACCGTATCGTTTACAAAGGCACAAACTACATCAAAGCCGTGAGCAAGCTCCGCAGTATCAGCGTTAAGCTTTGTTTCAAAGTATTTTATCTCAATACCGTACTGAGCAGAATATTTGTCAAACGACGGTCTGTCATACGGCTTTGTATCAAAAAATGCAATTTTCATTTTATTCATCCTTTTTAGTTATATAATTACAGTATTATTATGACATAAAGAATATCAAAAAACAATTTTCAGATAAACTTTTTTAAAAAAATATACATAAATATTACTTTTGATTTCAACAATTCTGATTTATAATTTGCACAAAAACGAAAGAAGGATAAGAGTATGAAACTTTCAAAGAAAATCGCACTATTACCGATACTTCTGTTACTGCTTACATCATGCTCCAAATCACCTGCATCCGAAGTTCCCACGCAGGAAAGCACAACGCAAATCGTACTGAGTGACAATACCGTTACCGTAGACGGAAAAAAGATTTCAGCAGACACCAAAAGTGCAGTATATGCCGCTAACGATATTATATATTATGAGGACGGCAAAGACTTCACTTACGGCGAAGGCACAGAGGATGATGCTCACAGCTTTGAAGAAGCCGCCGCACACACAGTAATCCATATAACGGCAGCCGGCACATATTCTTTAAGCGGCAGTTTATCGCAAGGCCAGATTGCCGTAGACCTGGGTGAAAACGCCGAAGCCGACCCGAATGCTGTTGTAACGCTCGTGCTCAACGGTGCAGACATAACCTGCACGGTAGCACCTGCAATTATCTTCTACAATGTTTACGAATGTGCTGACAAAAACACAGAAACCGCAACCAAGGATGTTGACACCTCTGCCGCTGGTGCAAACGTAATCATCAAAGACGGTACTGAAAACAAGATCAACGGCAGCTATGTAGCACGCATCTACAAGCCCGACTCCGTTGTACTCAACGACGATAACACCGAAGTTGCTGATGCAAAAAAGCTGCACAAATACGACGGTGCTTTCTACTCAAAAATGTCGATTAATATTAACGGTGAGAAAGAAAACACGGGTATTCTCAACATCAACGCCGAAAACGAAGGTCTCGACAGTGAGCTTCATCTTACAATCAACGGCGGTAATATTAATATCAAGTCGGGAAATGACGGAATAAACACAAACGAGGACGGTGTTTCTGTCACCACAATCAACGCAGGCACACTAAATATCGAAGTTACCGGCACCACAGGTGAAGGTGACGGCATAGACTCAAACGGCTGGCTTGTTATAAACGGTGGCACCGTTGTTGCAGCAGCCTGCGCTGACAGTGCAGATGCGGGAATTGATTCCGATATGGGAATTTTCATTAACGGCGGCACTGTAACAGCTACGGGAAATATGCTCGACAGAATTGAAAACAGCGGACAAACCTATGCCGTATTCAACTTTGCACAAAAGCAAAACGGAAATGACAAAATAACCCTGAAGAATCAGAATAACGAAGCTGTTATGACATACTCTGCCACAAACTCATATTCCGTTTTGATTTACAGCAGCCCCGACCTGACCGAGGGCACATACACTCTATTCGTCAATGACAAGCAACTCTCAAACCAAGGCGGCAATATGCCCGGTAACTTTGCAAAGCCCGATATGAAACCTGACCAGGCACTGCCCGATGGTGAAATACCCGAGGGATTCAAGCCTCCCGAAAATGAAGATTTTCATGACAGACCTGCACCACCCGAAGGAGAGACAATGCCCGAAGGCTCGGAGCCACCCGAAAAGCCCGAAAGGCCCAATGGGTCACACCCTGATTTCAACTTCGATTCACAGCAGGAGCCGACTACAGTCTTCAGCATCAAACAAGGCGGTAATATGTTCTCCGCAATAGCCTGAAAGCTATTGAAGCAAAAGAAGTATCCTGAAACAGGATACTTCTTTTTTAAAAACAATATAAAAATAAAATATTTTCAAAAAAGGTATTGACTTTTTCTTTCAGAATGTATATAATACTTTTCGCGATGGGGAATAGTGTAACGGTAGCACGACAGACTCTGACTCTGTTTGTTGGGGTTCGAATCCCTATTCCCCAGCCAGAAAAAAGCAGTATCTCAACAGAGATGCTGCTTTTTTGTTTTGCAATAAAAAACAGGGATTCGAACAGCGAATGTAAAAAACCGCACTGTTTTTAACAGTGCGGTTGATTTATTTTACACTTTTAAGCAAGGCCGAGCATTGCAAGAATCTTCTTCAGGAATTCGATTACGTAGTGGAAGTAGTCGAAAATCAGCACCATAATGCCGCCGTCACCCTGACCCTCAAGGTTACCCATATCGGTTGCCTTTGAGCCGTCATAATCGGACGTATGAGAGTAAAGCCACGAAATCATACCGTTGGGATTCTTAAGCTCCACTTTCTTGCCTGTAGCGTCAACAGTTGATGAATCGGGGTATACGCTGTTATCGTATGCAAACATATCGTTGTTTACTGCAAACCAGGCATAGTGGTTGCTCTTGCAGGCTGTGCCGTCGCCAAGGCGTGCTGTGCCGAGAGTTGTGAATCTGCAATCTGCCGCAACAGTTGATACTTCGCAAATCTTTTCCCAACCGGGCACAACGCTGTTTTCATAGTTTACTATAGGATCCTTCTTGCTTGAAGTAAGCCATACGGGGATATCCTTTATAAGCTCAAACTGAGTCTTGGAGGGTGACCACGCAGGGCAGATCGGGAAGATTGCAGCAAACATTTCGGGGTATGCAACAGCCATTTTATAAACCATCTTACCGCCCATTGAATAGCCGCCGATATAGATTCTGCTAAGGTCAACGTTGTTTTTATTCTTTGCAATAAAGTCATCGATTGCGGCACGCAGAGGATAAATCATAGAATTTTCCCAGGAATTTCCAAGCTCTTCACGGGAACGTGCGGCAATAATGAACGCACCGTCAACGTTGCCGAAGCGACTCTGGAACTCACTGCTTGCCCAGAATGCCATATAGTTCTTTTCAATCTGCTCACCGGGATAGTTGCCGTCGCCAAGGCCGTGAACCCATACAACAACGGGATACTTCTTTGTATCGCCTGACTTTACGGGTGAGTAGTACATATAGTCTACGGAGTAGTCACCTGCAACAGGGCCTTCGCCTGCTTTGAAGCTTGCACGAAGGTCGTCAAGCTGTTTTCTCAGGTCAACTGCATTTACGGCAATCGAAGCACTGAAAGCGATTATAAACACAAGAAGCAATGAAATAAATTTTTTCATATTTTATTCTCCTTTTATTTTGTATTTTAATTTTATCAAAATGCGGCAAGTATGTCAACTATATCGCAGGTTGTGTCGACAAACGCATCCGCACCTGCGGCTGTAAGCTCCTCCTTTGCGAAGCTGCCTTTAACACCTACGACGTAGCAGCCTGCCGCTTTGCCCGAGAGCACACCTGCAACGGCATCCTCAACAACCATACAGTTTTCGGGTGCAACGCCTACAGAAGCTGCCGCCTTGAGATAGATTTCGGGGTCGGGCTTTTTGTTTGTGATATCGTTGCCCGTAATTACCGAATCAAACACGCTCTCTTCTACACCGAGCACGTTTATATTTGTAACAACCTTACGTCTGTCGGCAGAGGATGCGACTGCAAGGCGGTATTTCTTTTTAAGCTCGGGCAGGACTGTACTCATATTCGGTGCGGCATCGACAATAGTGCCTGCAAGCTGAATATAAATCTCATAGCACTCATCCTTCATCTGCGGAATGTACTTGCCTCCGTTTTTCTCAACAACTCCGCCTATTGCGGCATCCTCACCCATACCGACAAAATCGTTGAAATCTTCAAGCTTTGCATCAATTCCGTACTTTTCCTTAAGGTGCTTTATACAGCACTTCATAAGCGGAATTTCGGAGTCTACAAGCACTCCGTCCATATCAAATAAAATTGCTTCAATCTTTCTCATTTTCATACCCCCAACCGTCAATTCCTTTTCTTTGCATTGCTCCTATAATTTTGGAGCGTATATCGCCGTACTTTTTCTCATAACCCGAGAGAAGCTGCTTCATACTCTCCCTCTCCGTCACACCGTCTGCAGGGCAACGGCTTTTTACAATCGGAAGCTCCATCCTGCGGCAGATACGTGCAGGCTCACTTTCTCTGCAAAAAATCATCGGGCGAATTACGTGAATATCCTTACGCGAAAGGTAGGTCACAGGCGAAAAACATCCTATATGACCGCCGTTCAAAAGGTTCATCATAAAGGTCTCTGCCGCATCGTCCATATGGTGACCGAGTGCGACCTTATTACAGCCTGCCGCCTTAGCCGCATCGTGCAAAGCGCCTCTCCTCATTTTCGCACATAGGCTGCAAGGATTTTTTTCGTTACGTGTTTCAAAAATAATTTTTCCAAGCTCCGTACGCTTGATTATATACTCAACGCCGATTTCTTCGCACAGCTTCTGGAGCGGAGAAAAATCCGTTTTCTCACCGCCGAAGCACGGGTCAAGCGAGATTGCGACAAGCTCAAACGGCTCGGGATAAAATCGTCTGATATTTGCGAGTGCAACAAGCATAGCCGTGCTGTCCTTACCGCCCGAAAGCCCTACAGCAACACGGTCACCCGCAGTTATCATATTATATTTTTCCATTGCCGAGCGCATATGGCTCATCATCTTCTGCATTTTTAATACCTCAGATAAATTGATTCCCTATCATACATCGAGGCACCGAGGAAAGTTTCTGCCTCTGTCTTTTTAATGCCTCAATAAAGTTGCTGTGCTGTCGTACATTGAGACACCGAGGGAAGTTTTTGCCTCTGTATTTCTGTTACAACATCAGTGTTACTGATTCAACAGCTCAATTATTTCATCCGAAAGCTTCAGATATTCCTCCTGCGAGTCGAGGATTTTGCGTGCGATAAACTTCCACGAATAACGCTCGCTGTAATCCTCTGCCGTATCGTCACGGTAGGGATTGTTTTTTATAAGCTCAATAAGTTCACGGCTCAGCTCAACATCGCCCTTACGCATTACACGCTTTGCGGTGAAGATGAGCGAATACTTATATGTATTGAGCTTACCGAAATAAACTCTGCGAAGATACTCATTCTCCGAAATAACACGCACCATATTATCCTTATTTTTACGGTGCATAAGGTAGCGGCTGACGAGCCTTGCAAGGCAGGCACTTACCGCTCTCGAATGAGAAAAAAGTTCTTCATTTTCCTTTAAAATACCGAGCACATATTCAAGTGCCGCCTGCGGATTTTCGGCTGTGAGGGCATCTATTTCAAGACCGATTTGCTTTTCGTTTTCAATAAGATACTCAGCCTGCATAGTCAGCCACCATTTTCTTGAAAGCGTTGCCCTTCTCCTCAAAATTGCGGTAACGGTTATAGCTTGCCGCCGCAGGAGAGAGCAGGCAGGCTTTGCCGCTTGCCGTCAGCTCAAAGCTCTTTTCAACAGCCTCTTCAAGGGTTTCGCAACGCACGATATTAAGCGTACAGCCCTTTGACTCAAGCTCATCTGCTATATTGTAACCCGTTTCGGGCATACAGATAAGGTTATCAATCGGAGCGGTCATAAGCTCGACCACAAACTGCGAGTAATCAAGACCTCTGTCCATACCGCCGATAATAAGCGTACCGACGTTGCCCAGTGCCTTTACGTTGCCGATAACTGCATTGGGGATAGTTGCAATCGCATCGTCATAGAAACTGATACCGTTTTTGACGGCAAATTTTTCGAGTCTGTGCTCGATACCGCCGAATTCACTTACAGCTTTTTCGATAGCTTCGTCACTTACACCGAATTCACGCACTGCCGTTGCGGCAAAGAAAATATCCTGCCACTGATGCTCACCGGGCAAAGCCTCGGTAAGTGTAGTGAGCTTACGGAAAAACTCATCGGTTTCGTATGCCTTACGGCTGACGTTTACTCTGCGTGAGCGTACAAAACTGAGGTCACCTACAACCGTTTCAAGCAGCTGGTCTGCATTGGAGATAAAGAGATTATCTTCATTCTGGTAGCGGATAATATTCAGTTTTGCACCGATATAGCCCTCGAAGCCGTTGTAGTGATCGAGATGCTCGGGATATGCGTTTGTAAAAATCGCAACGTCGGGTGAAGCGTGCGAAAACTCAAGCTGATGACAGCTCATTTCAATAACGGCAACCTTACCCTCAATTTCGTCAAGGCTTTCAAAAACGGGTGTGCCGATATTGCCCATAATCATACTGGGCACGCCGCCTGCCTGAAGCATACGGTATACGAGAGTTGTTGTAGTAGTTTTGCCCTTTGTGCCGGTGATACCGATTTTTTTACAGGGCACAAAACGGAGAAACAAATCCATTTCGCCCGTAACAGTTGTACCCTCTTCAATCTTAACGTCACGCAGTGATATACCGGGGCTTTGCATAACGATATCAAAATCGTTTATACAGTCAAGATAATTCTCACCGCAGATGAGAGTGACGTTGTCATCCTCAACCTTTACGGGATTCTTATCCGCTATAGTTATGTGCATATCAGGATAGTAACGGCGAAGAAATGCAAGCGTTGCCCTGCCCTCTCTGCCCAGACCGAGGATAAGCACGTTTTTATCTTTAAAGAAATCAATAAGACTCTGATACATAGAGATAACCTCTTTATCTAAACAGCAAAGAGACGGTATTACCGCCCCTTCACCGTTTGACTTTTTATTTCTGCTGTGCACGTGCAGCAGGTGAGCCGCAGCACTTCTTATACTTTTTGCCGCTGCCGCAGGGACAGGGTGCATTCGGGCCTACCTTCTCGCTTGCAGCCTTGCGTACGGGGCGTTTTTTGTCCGTACCGTCACCGCCTGCATTTGTTGCAACCTCTTTGACCTTCTGCTCACGCTTTGTGTCGTCCTCGGTTCTGACCTGAACGGTAAGAAGCATACGTATCGTATCCTGTCTTATCTGTGCAGTCATATCGTCAAACATATCGTAGCTTTCAAAGCGGAATGCAACAACCGGGTCCTTCTGACCGTATGCACGAAGACCGATACCTCTCTTGAGCTCTTCCATAGCATCGAGGTGATCCATCCACTTTGCGTCAACGTTATCGAGAAGCACCTTACGCTCAAGAAGCGGCATAAGCTCACCGAGCTCCTCTTCTCTTGCCTTGTAGCGTTCTTCACCGCGCTTTTCAAGCAGCTCTCTTACCTCATCACGGTCATCAATACCGTCAGCAAAATCCTCAGGAGTTGTGAGCCAGCCGAGGAAATACTGACGCAGTGACTCTACGCTCCAATCCTTCGGGTCAGCTTCTGCGGGAAGGTAAAGATCAACAATATCACCAATGCTGTCGTTCATCATTTTGACCATCTTCGGCTTAAGCTCATCACCGTCAAGCACCTGGTTACGCTGCTTATAGATAAGCTCACGCTGCTGATTCATAACGTCGTCATACTGAAGAACATTCTTACGAACAGCAAAGTGGTTGCTTTCAACCTTCTTCTGTGCGTTTTCAACTATATTGGAGAAAATCTTTGTATCAAGCGGCATATCTTCGGGAGCATTCAGACGCTCGAGCATCATCTGTGCTCTTTCACCGCCGAAGAGACGTGTTACATCGTCGTCAAAGCTTAAGAAGAACTGGCTCTCGCCGGGGTCGCCCTGACGGCCTGAACGTCCGCGGAGCTGGTTGTCGATTCGTCTTGAATCGTGACGCTCCGTACCTATGATATACAGACCGCCTGCATTTCGTACCTGCTCAGCTTCATCTGCAATTTCTGCCTTATATTTAGCCTCAAGTTCTGTATAAGTTTTACGTGCTTCAAGAATTTCTTCGTTATCCGTATCGGCAAAGCCTGTTGCCTCGGCAATCATCTCTTCGCTGAAGCCCATACGGCGCATCTCGCTCTTTGCAAGGAATTCCTCGTTACCGCCAAGCTTGATATCCGTGCCTCGACCTGCCATATTCGTGGCAATGGTAACCGAGCCAAACTTACCTGCCTGAGCAATAATCTCGGCTTCCTTCTCGTGGAACTTTGCATTGAGCACCTGATGCTTGATTCCTCTCTTCTTGAGAAGGTGACTGAGCACCTCGGACTTTTCGATTGAAATTGTACCTACAAGCACGGGCTGACCTTTTTCGTGACAAGCTTCGATTCTGTCGAGGATTGCTTTGAACTTGATGGGCTCTGTCTTATAGATAACATCGGGGTTATCCTTACGTGCCATAGGCTTGTTTGTAGGCACCTCGATAACGTCGAGATTATAGATTTCCTGGAATTCGACACTCTCTGTCTTGGCAGTACCTGTCATACCCGAGAGCTTGTCGAACATACGGAAGTAGTTCTGGAATGTGATAGTTGCAAGGGTCTTGCTTTCGTGCTCAACCTTTACGCCTTCCTTGGCTTCGATAGCCTGGTGCAGACCTTCGTTATAACGTCTGCCGAGCATAATACGACCTGTGAACTCATCAACGATCAATACCTGACCGTCTTTTACAACGTAGTCGATATCTCTGTGCATAATACCGATAGCCTTTATAGCCTGATTGATATGATGCTGAATTGTCATATTTTCGGCATCCATAA
>JAZSEX010000105.1:0-13934 GCA_045531935.1 Acutalibacteraceae bacterium
CCAGCTTATCATCACCGTCAAAGCTGATGTCGGAGCGGCACATAATCTTTGAAAAGCTCTCTGTATGAGCCTTCTTCATCTCATCGTAATCGGGAGCGTTTGCAAGTTTCTCCTTGCATACGTCAATGTAATTCTCTGCAATATTGTCAGTAACAATGCTGATATAAATTACTGCACTTTTTGCATTCTCAACACGGAACTTACCGTCATCACAACCAAGAGTACCGTCTGTTACAACACGTATACCTACGCAGAAAAAGTGAGTGCCGTTTGCAGTACTGCAACGAACAATAAGCGTATCATCCTCTGCCATATAGCTCTTTACAAGCTCACGCTCAAAGCCGAAAGTAAAGCTGCTCTCTGCCGAAAATGTAAACTTTGCGGCAAGGAGCTTCTCTTCGTAAGAAGCAAAGCACTCCTCAACGGTCTCTGTGCCTTTTTTAGTGTATTTTACCGTTGCAATACCTGTGTTAAGGCAGAGATCACGGCTGTAATCCTTTGCCTTTGACTTGTCGTCAAAATCTATATTGATTTTTCCTGCAACCTCAAAGGATGAAATTATGTTGAAATCATTTTCAAGGTTATCCTCAGCCCACTTTGCAGCTTCAAAGTTTTTACCTGCAAGAAAAAGTGAACGTATATGCTCGATTTTCTCCTTGAAATCGCCTGCAGGCTTCATATCGGTTCTTTCGTCCCAAACGGTTTCTTCGTTGAGCACAAAAAGTTCACTGTCAGTCCTGCCGAAAACACTCAGACCCATTGAGCCGTTACCTACGGGAGTTGAATTCTCCCAGGTTTTTGCCGAATTTTCAAGATGAAGTATGTAGTTTTTCATAGGTTGTCCTCCGTATTTTATGTAACGATTATTAAATCGCAATTATTTTTTATGTTGTAAAAATCAAAATACCTGTTTTCAAACGGTATCCATTTACTTTTAAAAACCTCAGCCATCTCTTCACCGTTACGTTTAACAATTCGTGAAAGCTGAGTTTGTGCATCAGTCGTGCAGAAAATTTTAAAGTCATAATCAAAACCAATTATCGGATGCATACAGTAACTGCCCTCAATTATAATCAGCCGATTTTCGTCAACGGTAATGCTGTGCGTAACCTCACCGACACTGCAATCAAAAACACCGTAACTGAAAACAGATTCCGACTTTATTCCGCAAATGACTTCTGATATAAAACGCTCACGGTGAAAATTACCGCCGGGCTCATTAAGCCGCTCATCACTTCGCATATCAAGCGGCAGAAAAAAGCTGTCAGCCCGTATAACCGTACCGCCGAACACCTGCTGTATTTCATCTGCAAGAGTCGATTTGCCGGAGGCACAGTTGCCGTCAATAGCAATAACCGCTCTGCGTCCGTATATTAAATTTGATATTTGTTCTTTTAAAACCGCATTCATTCTCTACCGACCATTCGTTTGATATTTCGGAGCACGCTGTACGGCACAGCCATATTGCCAATCCCTTTACCGATTGAAACATGCGGTTTCATTTCACCGTGGAAATCAGTACCGCCCGACAGCGCAATCCCGTAGCGTGCCGCCATAGCCTGATACTCCGCCTGCATTTTCTCGTCATACTCGCTGTAATAGCCTTCCATACCGTCAAGACCGTATGAAACAAGCTCTTTTACGTAAGGCTCCAACCCGTCACCCAGCTTCATCTGATGCGGATGAGCAAGGAATGCCACACCGCCTGCAGCGTGTATTGTTTCGATTATGCACTTTGCTTCAAGCTTCTGGTTGGTAAAATACGCAGGCTTACCTGCGGCAAGATATTTATCAAAGCTCTCTTTTACGGATAAGGTATATCCCTTATCCATAAGCAGCTTTGCATAGTGTGCCCTTCCTATAATTCCACCGGGTGCAATAGCCGCAGCTTCTTCGATAGTAACGTCAAAGCCAAGCTCCTGCAAAAGCTTTGCTGTCATTACGTTACGCTCTCTTCTCAGGTCAACAATTTCGCCAAGCACATACCTGAGCTGAGCATTGTCTTCATCAACATAAAAACCTAGAATATGAGTCAGCGTCTTTGAACGTGCCGATAATTCGATTGCGGGCACAACCTCAATTCCGCACTCTTTCCCCTTGGCAACAGCCTCTTTTATACCGTCTACCGTATCGTGGTCGGTAAGTGCGATTGCCGCAAGACCTTTCTCTGCAGCGTGGAGCACAAGCTGAGACGGTGACATAGAGCCATCGGAGCAATTTGAATGAGTGTGAAGGTCAATACAATCTGCCAGCATCAAGACCACCCCATAGCCAGAATATACTTATATATACTAACACGAATACTATTCGTTTTCAAGATAAAAAAACAAATAAAATATATAAGACTTTAGCAGTTGAAAGCGATAAAATTATTTTTGTAAAAACTATTGACATCCGTTTTTTCGGGGTGTATAATGCAACCATAATTTTATGAAACGGAGCACAAAACAATGCTTTGCAAAACAAACGCAACAGCATACGAGTTTTTTTACTTTTACTTTTATTTCGCAGAGAAATAAATAGTAGAAGTGATTTTTGCTGCGCCGAAAAGGCATATAAAAAAGTTTTTTCAAGAGCTTTGCAGTCGAATCACTGCAAGGCTCTTATTTTTTGAAAGGTTGGTAAAACACAATGGTAGTAGTACTCAAAAACGAAGCAACATCACAGCAGATTGAAAACCTTATAAGCTGGTTTGAAGAGCAGAAGGTAACCGTACATATATCAAAAGGCGAGTACCAGACTCTGCTCGGCCTTGTCGGCAATACAACAGCTATTGATACAGACCTTATCGAGGGCCTTGAAATCGTAGACTGTGTCAAAAGAATTTCCGATCCCTTTAAAAATGCCAACAGAAAGTTTCACCCCGATGACACTGTTGTTGACTGTTCCGGTATAAAAATAGGCGGCGGTGAGTTTGCAATAATCGCAGGTCCCTGCTCGGTAGAGAGCGAATCACAGCTGCTTGAAATCGCAACAAAGGTAAACGCTTCGGGTGCAACTCTGCTCAGAGGCGGTGCATTCAAGCCCCGTACATCACCTTATGATTTCCAGGGTCTCAAAGCAGAGGGACTTGAGCTTCTGCTCAAGGCAAAAGAACAGACAGGAATGCCGATAGTAACTGAAATTATGAACGCAAACCATCTGCCGCTGTTTGAAAATGTCGACGTAATTCAGGTCGGTGCACGCAATATGCAGAATTTCGAGCTTCTCAAAGAGCTCGGCAAAACCGACAAACCGATTCTTCTCAAAAGAGGTCTTGCAAACACACTTAAAGAGCTTCTGATGAGCGCCGAATACATTATGGCAGGCGGCAACGAAAAAATCATACTGTGCGAAAGAGGCATACGCACCTTTGAAACCTACACACGCAACACGCTCGACCTTTCAGCAGTACCTATGCTCAAGGAGCTGACTCACCTGCCTATAGTAATCGACCCGAGCCACGCCTGCGGTGTAGCAAAGCTCGTAAAGCCTATGGCTATGGCTGCAGCCGCTGCCGGTGCTGACGGACTTATGATCGAGGTGCACAACGATCCGCCCCGTGCTCTCTGTGACGGTCCGCAGTCACTCACACCCGAACAGTTCGATGACGTTGCAAAACGTGTATTCGCAATACGCGAAGCCGTAAAAGCACTCGGCTGATAAAACAAAAGGAGGATAAAGCAATGAAAATAGGTATATGCGGTCTCGGACTTATAGGAGGCTCGCTTGCAAAAGCATACAAACGAGCAAACATTGAAGTGCTCGGATACGATATAAGCACACCTGTTACGGACTACGCTGTTATGGCAAAAATCATCGATAAACCGCTGACAAATGAAACAGTTTGCGAATGTGATTATATTTTTGTTGCACTTTATCCCGAAGCTGTAGTAAACTATGTAAGGAGCATTGCTCCGTTTGTCAGAAAAGGTACGGTTGTAGTTGACCTTTGCGGCACTAAAATGAACGTCTGCCCCGAGTGTTTTGAGATAGCTGCAGAATACGGATTTGACTTTGTAGGCGGTCACCCGATGGCAGGCACCCAGTTTTCAGGGCTGAAAAACGCAAAGGAAGATTTGTACGACGGTGCTACAATGATACTTGTTCCAAAGCCCGATGAAGATCTGCATCTGCTTGCCAAGCTCAAGGAGGTGCTTGTTGTCGCAGGCTTCGGCAGTGTCACACTCTCGACCGCACAGATTCACGACGTCAACATCGCCTACACCTCACAGCTTGCACACGTAGTATCAAACGCATACGTAAAAAGCCCACGCTCCAAAGTGCACAAGGGCTTTTCCGCAGGCAGCTACAAAGACCTTACACGTGTTGCATGGCTTAACGAAAAGATGTGGACTCAGCTTTTTATGGCAAACTCCGAAAACCTTATAACGGAAATTGATATTCTGACAGAAAACCTGAAGAAATACAGCGATGCACTCAAAGCAGGCGACGCAGAAAAAATAGAAGAGTTGCTTCGCGAAGGAAGATTAATCAAGGAAGCAGTTGACAGCAAATGATTACTATACCCGTAAACGCAGGTAAGCCTTACAATGTACATATAGGAAGCGGTATTATAAACACTGCAGGCAGCACGATGAAAGACCTATGTCTTTCAGGCAAGGTGCTTATTGTAAGCGACGATAACATTGCTCCGCTCTGGCTCAATACAGCAAAAACAAGTCTTACCGAAAACGGATTTGAGGTGTATGACTTTGTTATACCTCACGGTGAAGAGAGCAAAAACGCAGTGAATCTGCTTTCAATCCTCAACTTTGCCGCTGAAAATAATTTCAGCCGAAGTGATACTTTTGTTGCTCTCGGCGGCGGTGTAGTCGGTGACATTTGCGGATTTGCGGCTGCTGTTTATATGCGTGGTGTTAACTTTGTACAGTTGCCCACTTCCCTTCTTGCCGCAGTCGATTCATCCGTAGGCGGCAAAACCGCAATAGACCTCGACTCGGGCAAAAACCTTGCAGGTGCTTTTCATCAGCCAAAGCTTGTTATATGCGACACCGACTGTTTTGAAACTTTACCCGAAAAAGAATTTTCAAACGGTATGGGTGAAGTGATAAAATACGGTATGTTCTGCGACAACGAGCTTCTCGATATGTTGGGCAGTGAATTCGATATAAAAGAAATCGTTGCACGCTGTATTTCGATAAAAGCAAAAGTAGTAGAAGCTGACGAATTTGAAAAGGGCGAAAGAGCCTTTCTCAACTTCGGTCACACCATAGCTCACGCAATCGAGCTTCTCAGCGGCTACACAGTGCCTCACGGCAGTGCGGTTGCCGCAGGTATGGCTGCAATCACAAAAGCGTGTGCAGAAAAAGGCTTATGCGAAAAAGAGGCACTCGATATTCTTTTATCTCTTCTTAAAAAATTCAACCTCCCCGAAAAATTTGATTTTGAAATTGACGAAATATATAACGCAACACTCAAAGACAAGAAAAACTCAAACGGCAGAATCACACTTGTGCTCCCCACATCAAAAGGTAAAAGCATCCTCAAAAAGTGCGATTACGATGAGCTCAAAGAATTTATTACGCTTGGACTGAAATAAAATGAAAGCTGTTATTTCCCCCTCACCTCTCAGCGGATGTATTGATGCACCTGCTTCAAAATCAGCCGCCCACCGTGCACTCATATGTGCTGCACTTGCAGATAAGCCCACAAAAATCGTCTGTTCAACAACCTCGGTCGATATTGAGGCAACCGCACAGTGTCTCAGAGAGCTCGGTGCAACCGTAAATAAAACCGAATACGGATTTTTTGTCGAGCCGATATCAGAAGTCAAAGAAAACGCTGTGCTAAACTGCTGTGAAAGCGGCTCAACCCTGCGTTTTATGTTGCCAGTTTGTGCTGCATTAGGTAAAGCTGTTTCACTTTACGGTGAAGGCAGATTGCCGCAAAGACCTATAGGTGAGCTGTGCACTGCACTCAGCTCTCACGGTGTTTCTGTTTCGTCCGATTCACTGCCTCTCACACTTAAAGGGAAGCTCGAAGCCGGCACATACGAAATAAGCGGTGAGGTAAGCTCACAGTTCATAAGCGGATTGTTGCTCGCTCTACCCGTAACCCACGCAGAATCAACGATTATTATAACAGGACAGATTCAGTCAAAGCCATATATAGATATGACTCTTGACGTTTTAAAAAGCTTCGGCATTAATACAGAATTCAAAGAAAACACAATAAAAATCAAAACAGCTGACGGGTATATTTCACCCGTAAATTACACTGTTGAAGGTGACTGGTCAAACGGTGCGTTCTTCATCTGTGCAGATAAAATTAAAACCAATAACGTAAAGTGCAAAAACTTGACACTCAATTCTGTTCAGGGTGATAAGGCTGTTGCAGAAATTTCAGAAAAAATCATAAATTCAGACGAAAAAGAACACATAAAAATCGACGTTGGCAACATACCTGACCTTGTACCAATACTCGCAGTCACAAGTTGTTTCAGAAAAGGTACAACCGAATTTTACAATGCGGCAAGACTCAGGATAAAAGAGAGTGACAGACTTCTCTCCACTTGCGAAATGATAAAAAGCCTCGGCGGAAAAGCCGAAACAACTGACGATACCCTTACTGTTTACGGCACAGGATTTCTTGAAGGCGGCACGGTTGATTCATTCAACGACCACCGAATCGTAATGAGTGCCGCAATAGCTGCAACAGTGTGCAAATCAGCCGTAACCATTCAGGATGCACAAGCAGTAAACAAATCATACCCGACTTTTTTTAAAGATATAAAAAAGCTCGGTGCAAAGATACAGATTATCGACTGACAGGAGGTTAAGGCAAATGAAATCAACCTTCGGTGAAAAATTAAAAATCACAATATACGGTGAGTCTCATTCTGAGTCAATAGGTGTTACAATCGATGGCTTCCCGGCAGGATTCCCGATAAATGAAGAAAAACTTTCCGCTTTTATGGCAAGGCGTGCACCCGGCAGAGATAAAATCTCCACACCGAGAAAAGAAGACGACAAGGTTGAGTTTCTTTCAGGCATTACCGACGGGATAACCAACGGCACAACAATTCACGCCGTAATATATAATCAGAATCGCAAGCCGAAGGATTATTCGGATATAGCCGATACTCCCCGACCCGGTCATGCTGACTTCACAGCAAAAATGAAATACGGTGAAAGCTACAATGCAACCGGCGGCGGACACTTCTCCGGCAGACTTACCGCGCCTATGTGTATTGCAGGCGGAATCTGTATGCAATGGCTTGAAGCAAAAGGCATATCCATAGGTGCCCATATTGCTTCAATCCACGGTGTCAAAGACAGCAGCTTCGACAGTGTAAATATATCAGCCGACGATTTAAACTCGGTAAAATCAAAAGCTTTTACCTGCATTGATGATACAGCGGCAGAAAAAATGCAGGAAGAAATACTCAAAGCCGTAGCAGACGGCAACTCAGTCGGCGGCAGTATTGAATGTGCCGTCGTTGGTTTACCTGCAGGTATAGGCGAGCATATGTTTGACGGAATTGAAAACCGAATTTCACTCATCGCCTTCGGAATCCCTGCCGTAAAGGGAATTGAATTCGGTGCAGGCTTTGACGTATGCAATATGTACGGCAGTGAAAACAACGACGAATTTTATATCAGCGAAAACGGTGAAATCCGCACACGCACAAATAACTGCGGCGGTATCTTAGGCGGTATTTCAAATGCAATGCCTCTCGTTTTCCGTGTTGCAATCAAGCCTACACCGTCAATCTCAATGACACAAAACACCGTATCTTTAAGCAAAAAAGAAAACACAACTGTAACTGTCGGCGGCAGACACGACCCGTGCATAGTACAGCGTGCCGTGCCCTGCGTAGAAGCGGCGGCGGCAATCGCAATAACTGATTTAATATTAAGGAAGAAGATGTAAAAATGGAGCTTGAACAAATAAGAAATAACATTGACAGAATCGACTCTCAGCTGGTAGAGCTTCTCAAAGAGAGAATGGAATGTGCGGCTGAGGTTGCAAAATATAAAAACGAAAACGGTATGAGAATTTATGACCCCAACCGTGAGCGTGCCCTGCTCAACCGTGTATCAGAGCTTGCAGGCGAAGAGCACGAGGCATCGGCAAGGGTTATGTTTTCTCTGCTTATGGAGCTTTCCCGTTCATACCAGAGCAAGATTATTTTACCCAAATCAAAATACGAAGACATAATTGCTGTTGCAACAAACAATACAGACAAACTCTTTCCCGAACGTGCAAGCGTAGCCTGCCAGGGTACAGAGGGTGCATTCGCACAGATTGCCTGCGAAAAACTTTTCTCAGTCCCCAACATAACCTACTGTACTTCATTTGACGCTGTTTTCAGTGCAATCGACAAAGGGCTCTGCCGCTACGGCGTATTGCCTATAGAAAACAGCACGGCAGGTTCGGTCAACCATATTTACGACCTTATGACCAAGCACAATTTCTATATTGTCCGTAGCACAAGAGTACAGATCAGCCACTGCCTGCTTACAAAGCCCGGTGTAAAGCTTGAGGATATAAAAGAAATCATCTCGCACGAGCAGGCAATCAACCAGAGCAGTCAGTTCCTTTCAACTCTCAAGGGTGTTAAAATCACGGCTTATGCGAATACGGCACTTGCCGCAAAGGCTGTCGCAGAATCTGACAGAAACGATATTGCCGCACTTTCCTCACAGGAATGTGCCGCACTTTACGGACTCACAATACTCAAAAAATCCGTACAGAACGTAGGCAACAACTACACACGTTTCATCTGCATTTCAAAAAATCCCGAAATTTATCCGGGTGCCGACCGTACAAGCCTTATGCTTGTGCTCCCACATAAGCCCGGCTCACTTTACAGAATCATTTCCCGTTTCTATGCGCATAACATAAACCTTACCAAGCTTGAAAGCCGACCGATTGCAGGCAGCGATTTTGAGTTTATGTTCTATTTCGACCTCAACGCTTCGGTCTACTCCCCTGCCCTTGCCGACCTAATATGCGAGCTTGAACACGAGCTTGAAAGCTTCGCATACCTCGGCAGCTACTCAGAAATTATTTAGGGAGTGAAGCATTATGCGTTTCGGACTTCTCGGCCGTAAGCTCGGCCACAGCTACTCGCCTCAGATTCATTCTCTGCTCGGCGACTATGAATATCCGCTATACGAAAAAGAGCCTGAAGAAATCGAAGAGTTTCTGACAGCAGACGGCTTTGACGGAATAAACGTAACCATTCCGTACAAAGAAACGGTTATACCGTATATGTCACAGCTTTCCGAAACAGCGCAGAAAATCGGCTCTGTCAACACCGTGAAACGCTTGCCTGACGGCTCACTTTACGGCGACAACACCGATTACTACGGCTTTTCGTATATGCTTGACAGTGCAGGCTTTGATGTAAAGGATAAAAAGGTAATAGTGCTCGGTAACGGCGGTGCAAGCAAAACTGCCGTATGCGTTTGCCGTGATAAAGGTGCAAAAGACGTAACCGTTATTTCACGCAGAAGCGAAACCGACAATTATACTAATATTTCAAAGCACAGCGACACCGATTATATAATCAACACAACACCCGTAGGTATGTACCCGAATAACGGTGAAAGCCCCGTTGACTTGCAGGTTTTCAATCAGTGCAAGGGTGTTGCCGACCTTATTTACAATCCGTCAAAAACTCAGCTTCTGCTCGATGCTGAAAGGTTTTCAATTCCTTATGTCAACGGGCTTACAATGCTCTGTGCACAAGGTGTTAAAGCGGCAGAGATTTTCACAAATCAAAACTTTGAACAAAACAAAGCAACCGAAATCACTAAAAAGCTTGAACAGCAAATGCTCAATATAGCCCTTGTCGGTATGCCGGGCTGCGGCAAATCAACCGCCGCAAAAACGCTTTCACAAATGCTCGGCAGAGAGGTTATTGACACCGACGAGCTGATAAAATCAAACGAAGGCAGAGAGATACCCGAAATCTTCAGTACCGAGGGTGAAGAATATTTCCGCAACGCCGAAGCACTTGCCGTAAAACAAGCATGCAAACAAAGCTCAAAAATAATTGCAACGGGCGGCGGTGCAGTACTGCGTGATGAAAACAAAGCGGCACTTCGCCAGAACTCGGTTGTCGTATTCTTAAAGCGTAATTTATCACAGCTTGATACCGACGGCAGACCGCTGAGTCAGAATACCAAGCTTGAAGAAATGTATAAAAAAAGACTGCCCCATTACGAAGCAGTCTGTGATATTACCGTTGACGTTGCGGCGGACAAAACTGAAACCGCAACAAGAATTCTGAAAGGACTCGGGCTTATATGAAAATACTTGTCATAAACGGACCAAACCTCAATATGCTCGGTATCAGAGAGCCGCAGATTTACGGCAGTAAAACCTATACCGACCTTGTGAATATGATTGCCGCTCACTGCGAAACACAGGGAATCGACGTCGAATTTTACCAGTCAAACCACGAGGGTGACCTCGTCGATAAAATTCAGCAGGCATACGGCAACGCTGACGGCATCGTAATCAACCCGGGTGCATATACTCACACAAGCATTGCCCTGCTCGATGCAGTAAAATCCGTCGGTATTCCGACAGTTGAGGTTCATATCTCCGACCTTGACTTGCGTGAGGATTTCCGCAAGGTTTCTTATATCCGCCTTGCTTGTATCGCAACAGTCAAGGGTAAGGGCTTCGACGGCTATATCGAAGCAATCGACTTACTCAAAAACGCCAGATGACAGGTACCTGCTTCCGCTGTCGGGCAGAATAACAACAATATTTTTGCCCTTGTTTTCTTCTCTTTCAGCAATATTGCAAGCGGCGGCAAGTGCTGCACCGGAGGATATGCCTACAAGGCAACCCTCAGCTTTTGCAACAAGGCGTGTATATTCGTAAGCACTGTCATCGCTTACAGTTACAATTTCATCAATAATATCTTTATTCAGGGTGTCGGGCACAAAATTTGCTCCGATGCCCTGAATTTTATGTGCACCTGCAACACCTTGAGTCAGCAGCGGTGAGCTTTCGGGCTCAACACCTATAACCTTTATATCGGGGTTTTGCTCTTTGAGATATTTTGCAGTGCCGCTTATCGTACCGCCCGTACCTATTGTCGCAACAAATATATCAACCTTACCGTCGGTATCGTTCCATATTTCAGGGCCCGTTGTAAGGTAATGTGCTTCAGGGTTGTCGGGGTTCACAAACTGACCCGCAATAAAGCTGTTAGGCGTATTCTCTGCAATCTCCTCCGCCTTTTTGACAGCACCGCTCATACCCTCTGCGGCAGGTGTAAGCACAAGCTCAGCACCGTAGGCGGCAAGAAGCTGACGGCGTTCAAGCGACATGCTCTCGGGCATTGTCAGTATAATTTTGTATCCCTTTGCGGCGGCAACCATCGCAAGACCTATACCTGTATTGCCGCTCGTAGGCTCGATTATTACACTGCCTTTGACGAGCTTGCCGCTTTTTTCAGCCTGCTCAATTATGTGCAGCGCAACTCTGTCCTTTACACTGCCGCCCGGATTGAAATACTCGAGCTTTGCAAGAATCGCAGAGTCTATCCCCTGCTGTTTTTCAAATCTCTCAAGCCTCATCAGCGGTGTAGCACCTACAAGAGAAGATATATCACCGTGAATTTTCATCATTTATCACTCCGAAAAAATATTGTTTCTGCTTTGGATTATACTATATTTTATGCAGTTAGGTCAATATTATAAAAAACGGGCGACCAATGGTCGCCCGTACTTTCGTTGCTTCGTATATTTTACTCAATACTTGTTTTCGAGATAATCTCGCTGAAACAATCGGGAGCATCGGCATGGTTAAGGTAGTATCTGACTCCGTCAACCGATATTGTATCAAGACCTTGTTTTACTACTGTACCATCAAGATACTCGATTTCTACATAGTGAGTATTTGTACCCGGAGGCACTATATCTTCCAATTTCTTATTCTTATCAACAGTAAACGTTGAGAGCCAATTTGTAATCTCTGCCATATTTTCAGCAGGAACGTCACTGCCCTTTCCGTGGCCGTAGTATGCATAAAAAGTGATTCGTGCAATATTTTCGGTATCAAAAACCTTATCGTCTTTTTTATAAACGGCATACGCATTAATCTGCAACGGATAGGTTTCCATAATTAAGCCGTCATAAATAACCGTTACAACATCGCCTTTTTTGAGCTTTGATGTATCAATTTTTGGTGCATACGAGAGCATCGAGCCGAGTCGTACTGTTACGGGTGTACCCTTCTTGATTCCGCTCTGGTCATAGGTAAGCTCCATATAAATCACCTTATCGGTTGCGGAGGTCACCTTACCTGTCAGTTGCGGTTGAGCATCAGGGCTGATGTCTGCCGTAACACCGTTGATTGTTTCATTATCAACAGGTTTGCTTGTTGCTTCAACCATTAACGTCGTATACTCCTGAGTATTTTTCTCCGTAATATCTGTTTCATCCAGGCCAAAATACTCTATCGCCTGACGCTTACAATCTGCCTGCAAATCCTCAACATATTTCTGCGTATCGTAATTGACACCCTTAGGGAATTTTGCTTCAAGGTCTTTTACGTATTCGCTGCCCATACCCGGCTCCCAATATTCAGTCAGAGCGTATGTGTCTTCGCCTGTTGAAATATCCTCTTCAACAAGGAAGCTGAGTGCAAGCGGAGTCAAGCCTCCGCTAACCTCAACAAGCTCTCCGTTTTCGGTGCTGTACTCCTCATAAAGAGCAACGATGTAAACGGTAATTATTTTGTCAGCATTTTCATCAGTTGATGTTCTGGTTGCAAGCACCTTGTGTGCTTCAAAGCTCATCATACCGTCAAGGTATTTACCTTGGTTATGCTCAATTACATTGAGGCTTATTGTGCGGTCAAGCGTATCGCTTATTTTCGGGGTATAGTCTGTTTTTTCGCTTCCTTTAGGATTTGTAAGCAGACAGACAGCGGCTATAATACAAACCGCTACACCCGCAATAATAACCCAAAAAGCAGGCTTTTTATAGTTCATAATTCCTTTAATCCTTTCCTTTACACCGACCTCACCAAAAGCAAGAGGGCAAGCGGCAACGGACCTGCGGCTGATGCTCGCATTGAGCAGAGCTGTTGAATAGCTCTTGCGTACGTCTTCGCCAAGCTCTTTTATAACCTTTTCGTCACAGGCGGCTTCAATATCTCTGCACAGCAGAATATAGGCAACCCACATAAGCGGATTAAACCAATGAACACTCAGCAACAGATAGCCCAGCGGCTTTATAATGTGGTCAAAGCGTTTGATGTGTGCTTTTTCGTGTGCAATAACAAGCGGTATATCTGCCTCATCCGTTTTATATGGCAGATAAATTCTCGGTCTGAACAGACCTAAAACAAACGGAGAGCCAACCGACTCGCTCTGATATATGTTACCTTCCTTTTTTACGGCAGTACGCAGTTTTAATTTCAGCCTTAAAAAGCTTATGAAAGCGTAGCTTACCATTGCTAAGATACCGACAAGCCACACAAAGGCTATAATACCTGCAACCTCAACGCCTGTACCTGCCGAAACGTCCGCACCCTCATACAAGCTGTTAACCGTGCTGTCAACCGCCGAAAAGCCCGTATTCACTTCAAAGCTGTCGTTATAAATCACAGAGGGATTTACGGTCTGCGTGCTCGGGATAAGGCTGAAAATACTTTCAAGCGAAAACGGAAAAACCAAACGCAAGCCCACAATACCCCACAAAGCACAGCTGAGCCATTTGGGAGCTTTACTCAGCAATAAGCGTGCAACAACCACCGCAAGCACAACCCAGCCTGCAGTAATGCTTATGTTTACCAGATAAATAAACGGTGCAGAAATAAACACGAGTAGCTTTTCAAAAATATACATTAACTCCTGCATAAATTACTCTCCTATAATCCTGCGGATTTCTTCTGTTTCCTTTTCACTTAATTTTTTCACTTTTGCAAATGCAAGTCGGATCGTAGCCATGTCGTTCTGT
>JAZSEX010000103.1:0-4871 GCA_045531935.1 Acutalibacteraceae bacterium
AGGCGACCTCAGAAGAGAAACAGCATTTGACATCAAGAGACTTGTTGAAATAGGATGCTATCGTGGTGTTCGTCACAGAAAGAACCTGCCCGTCAGAGGTCAGCGTTCAAAGACAAACGCACGTACAAGAAAAGGTCCTAAGAAGACAATCGCTAACAAGAAGAAATAATAAGGAGGGAACAGTAGAATGGCAAAAGCAACCGCTAAAAAAGGCGTTACACGTAAACGCCGCGAGCGTAAGAATATTGAACGCGGTGCAGCACATATTCAGTCTACATTCAACAATACCATCGTTACAATTACTGATACACAGGGTAATGCAGTATCATGGGCAAGTGCAGGCGAAATGGGCTTCAGAGGTTCAAGAAAATCTACACCCTTCGCAGCACAGACTGCAGCTGAAACTGCAGCTAAGGCAGCTATCGAACACGGCATGAAGACTGTTGAAGTTTTCGTTAAAGGCCCCGGACAGGGTAGAGAAGCAGCAATCAGAGCTCTTCAGACAGCAGGTCTTGAAGTAAGCATGATCAAGGACGTTACTCCTATCCCCCACAATGGCTGCCGTCCGCCTAAAAGAAGACGTGTATAACCTATTAACTGGAGGTGTTTTAACACATGGCAAGATATACCGGTGCGGTTTGTAAATTATGCCGCAGAGAGGGCAAGAAGCTCTTTTTAAAGGGTGAAAGATGTACCAGCTCAAAGTGTTCATTTGAACGCCGCAGCTATGCACCCGGCCAGCACGGTCAGGGTCGTAAAAAGCTCACTGAGTACGGTCTTCAGCTTCGCGCAAAGCAGACAGCCAGAAGATACTACGGCCTTAGTGAGAGCCAGTTCCGTAAGTATTTCGTGATGGCAGTTCGTCATGAAGGTGTAACCGGTGACAACTTACTTCGTATCTGCGAAAGCCGTCTTGACAATATCGTTTATTCACTCGGATGGGCAACTTCCCGTGCAGAAGCAAGACAGCTCGTTACTCACGGTCATTTCCTTGTAAACGGTAAGAGAGTAGACATTCCCTCATACCTTTGCAAAGCTGGTGACACAGTAGCTATCAAAAAGGGCAGCCTTGATTCAGAGAAGTTCAAATCTATCCTTGAAAAGACAGGAACAATCCCTGCTTGGCTTGAAGCAGGCGAAGACAACACAGCAAAAATCGTTGCTCTTCCCACACGTGAACAGATTGAAGTTCCCGTTGAAGAACATCTTATCGTCGAATTCTATTCAAGATAATCAGAATACGATTAAACTGTATAAATTAGCAGCCTGACTGCAAAATCTAAGGAGGGTTTTGAATGATAGGTATTGAGAAGCCCAGAATTGACGCTGTTGACCTGACTCAGGACGGTACCTACGGCAAGTTCATTGTTGAACCTCTTGAAAGAGGTTACGGTACAACACTCGGTAACAGCCTTCGCAGAATTCTTTTATCCTCACTCCCCGGTTATGCTATCACATCAGTTAGCATTGACGGAGTGCTTCATGAGTTCACAACAATTGAAGGCGTTAAGGAAGACGTTACTGAAATCGTTCTGAATCTTAAAACAGTTCTTCTGAAAATTCATGGCTCAGGACCCAAGACAATGTATATTGATTGCAGCGGTGAATGTGAAATCACTGCAGCTGATATACAGGCTGATTCAGAGGTTGAAATCATCAATCCCGAACAGCATATAGCAACACTCAATTCCGATGCTCACGTTCGTATGGAACTTACAGCGGACGCAGGCAGAGGTTATGTTTCAGCAGAGCGTCGTAAGAAGATGATGGATCCCGTTATCGGTGTTATCGCAATCGACTCTACTTACGCTCCCATTGAAAAAGTAAACTTTAATGTCGAAAATGCTCGTGTCGGAGACATTACAGACTTCGATAAGCTGACACTTGAGGTTTGGACCAATGGTACAATCGCAGCAAAAGATGCTGTATCATTGGCAGCCAAGATTCTCAACGAGCATCTCAACCTCTTTATTGATCTGTCTGATGAAGCAGGCAGCACAGAGGTTATGATTGAAACAGGCGAAGATAACAAGACTCAGATCTTGGAGATGACTGTTGAGGAACTTGACCTTTCAGTTCGTTCATTCAATTGCTTGAAGAGAGCGAATATTCACAAGGTAGAGGATTTGATCTCAAAGTCAGAAGAAGAAATGATGAGAGTCAGAAATCTCGGACGCAAGTCACTTGACGAGGTTATCGCAAAACTCAATTCTCTTGGACTTTCTCTTCGTCGTGAAGACGAGTAAATCAAATTTTATACCACACTAACGGTAAAGGAGAGATATTCATGCCCGGAACCAGAAAACTCGGCAGAGCTACTGATTCAAGAAAAGCAATGCTCAGAGCAATGGTAACTTACCTTTTGGAAAATGGCAAAATCGAGACCACCGTTACAAGAGCTAAAGACGTTCGTTCAATGACAGAAAAGATGATTACTCTTGCAAAAGAGAACAATCTTCATAACTACAGACAGGCTATGGCTTATGTCACAAAGGAAGATGTAGTTAAGAAGCTCTTTGACGAAATAGCTCCCAAGTACAAAGAGGTCAATGGCGGTTATTGCCGTATAATCAAGACAGGTCCCCGTCGTGGCGATGCTGCAGAAATGTGCATCATCGAGCTTGTCTGATAAGCCAATAATAAATTAAGGTGTCCGTAAGGGCACCTTTTTTTGGTTGTAAAACAATAATTTGTCGGGCTCTTGCCCGACAAATTATTGCAGTGAATAGTGAATAATGAACAGTGAACAATGGTGGAAGGGGCAAGCCCCTTAAACCCCATTATATAATGTTTGCGTAGCAAACCACCGACATTGTTCACTTTTCACTTTTCATTGTTCACTTTTGTCGAACTTCAGTTCGACAAATTCTGATTTCATCAAATCAAAAACGAGCAGTATTTTTTTACTGCTCGTTTGTATTTATAAGATTTTTATAAGTCCTGTTGCTCCGCCTGTCAGCATTTCTGAAGCAAGGAGTGCAAGTTCGTCCATTGTAATCTGAGTGTCGTCTCTCAGCCACATCAGATACATCGAAATTGTTCCTGATGCAATGAATTCTGCCGTAAGCCTGAGCCTTTCGTTTGCAGATGAGCTGTCTTTGCCGTAAATTGTGATTAGCTCCCGACTGAGAATGTCTTTTATCATAAACATAAAATCTGCAAAATCGTTGTTTTTTGCAATGCTTTTGAAAAGATCAATTTTTTCGCGGATTATATCGTTTATGCTTTCAAAGAATGAATATGCTGAGCCGTCGCCTTCTGCGTAACGGCGGATTTCCTCTTTGATGATGCCGACTACCATATTGCCCAGGTCGTTATATAATGCAGAAACGCTTTCATAATGAAGATAAAAAGTTTTTCTGTCTATGTTTGCAATTTTTGAAAGCTCTGTTATTGTGATTTTTGAAATATTTTTTTCCTGCAGCAACTCTATGAAAGCTTTTATGATAGCTTTTTTTGTTTTTATCTGCCGTCTGTCAAGATTATCCGAAAAATAAAGAGCATTGTCAATTTTGTTCATAGTTCTTTTGCCTCGTTGATAAACAATTTTTAACAATTATACACCCAAAATAAGGATTAGTCAACAGTTTGTGAATTATTTCATTAAATGTGGAAATTGCCGCAATCTGTGTATAAAAGTGCTCAAAAACAGAGTCTGTATATATGTATATATATCATAAAAAAGTTAAACATTCGTTAAATCTGTTGACAAAAAGAATATTTTAACTATAATTAAATTGTTAAAAAACTTATGGAGGGTTTTATATGAAAAAGTTTATTTCAGTATTTCTTTCAGTAGTTATGCTTTGTTGCATGGCAATGCCTTTTGCATCGGCTGCAACTCCTGCAGAAGAAGCAAAGCTTCAGTTCAATGAAGACGGCAGTTTCAAAATTATGAATATTTCAGATATTCAGGACCAGGCAAATCTTCTCGGCATTACTGCTGACTTTATGGCTGCAGCAATCGAAGCTGAACAGCCTGACCTTATTGTCCTTACAGGTGACAACATTTCAGGTAACTCAATTTCTGCAGGCAAGACAGAACAGGCTATCAGATCCGTTATGGATGTTCTTGATCCTTTCGGCATTCCCGTTGCTATCGTTTTCGGTAACCACGACGAAGAATCAGGCGTAAGCAAAGAAGAACAGATGGCTGTTTATAATTCATATGACTGCTCAATCTCATATGATGACGGCGAAGCACTCTGGGGCTGCGGTACATACAATGTTCCCGTTTTCTCTTCAACAGATGATTCAAAGGTTGTTTTCAACTGCTGGATGTTCGACACAGGCAACCGTGATGAAGACGGTGAATACGACCACGTAAAACAGGATCAGCTTGACTGGTACAAAGCAAAGTCAGCTGAACTCAAGGCTGCAAACGGCGGCGAGGTTGTTCCCTCAATCGCATTCCAGCACATTATCGTTCCCGAAATCTTTGATGCACTTGATGTTGTTGATGCTTCAACTCCCGGTGCGGTTGCAAAGCTCGGCAAGTTCTATGCTCTTCCCGAAACAGCAGCAGAAGGCAGCTTTATGGGCGAATCACCCTGTCCCTCAGGCACAAACGGCGGTGAATTTGATGCATTCCTTGAATGCGGCGATGTTCTTGCAGTTGTTTCAGGTCACGACCATACAAACTCATTTGTAGTTCCTCATAATGGTATTGATATCATCAACACTCCCACTTGCGGTTTTAGATCATACGGCAGCAGCGAGTCAAGAGGTATCAGAATTTTTGAACTCAACGAGGCAGAACCTGCAGAATACACAACAAGAATGGTTACTTTTGAAGACTACTTTGCAAGTCGGAGGCCAAGCGGTCTTAGAAAGACAACTTAGTAATTCAACTCCTTGGCTCCCAGAACGAC
>JAZSEX010000072.1:0-23339 GCA_045531935.1 Acutalibacteraceae bacterium
GAATACGGCGGCAGCTTCGAGAACAGATACCGTTTTGCAGCTGAAGTTGTAAAGGCAATAAAAGAGTCCTGCGGTGACGATTACCCCGTATCTCTCCGTTACTCTGTAGAGTCCAAGATGAAGGGCTTCTGCGAGGGTGCTATGCCCGGTGAAGAGTACACAGAGGTCGGCCGTGCTATGGCTGAATCCGAGAAGGCAGCAAAGTACCTTCAGGATTGCGGTTACGATATGCTCAACGCTGACAACGGTACATATGACTCATGGTACTGGGCACATCCGCCTATGTATATGCCTCAGAACTGTAACCTTGACGATGTTGCTCACATCAAGAACTTTGTTGATATTCCCGTTGTATGTGCAGGCCGTATGGAGCCCGATGTCGGTGCCAAGGCTGTTGCAGAGGGCAAGATTGACGGTGTAGGTATTGCACGTCAGTTCCTTACAGACCCCGAGTGGATCACAAAGATTATCGAAGACAGAATTGAGGAAATCAAGCCCTGTATCTGCTGTCACAGCGGTTGCTTCAACTTCTCATCCTCCAAGGGTCACGCTAATACTCAGGACCTTAAGGATACAATGGGTCTTGCACGTTGCGCACTTAATCCCAAGACAATGCAGTCCAAGAAGTACAAGATTGAGCCTGCTAAGAAAAAGAAGAACATCGCTATCATCGGCGGCGGTATCGGCGGTATGGAAGCTGCTATCGTCTGCGCACAGCGCGGCCATACAGTAACTCTTTACGAGAAGTCAGACGTTCTCGGCGGTGTATTTATTGCAGCTGCCGCTCCTTCTTTCAAGGAGAAGGACCGTGACCTTATCGCATGGTACAACCGCGAAATCAAGAAGTATCCCGCAATCACTGTCAAGATGAACACAGAGGTTAAGGACGTAGCTTCTCTCGGTGCTGATGAGGTTATTGTTGCAACAGGTTCGGTTGCAAACAAGATTCCCGTTAAGGGCGCTGCAGAGTACGGCATTGAGGCTGTTGACTATCTTCTCGGTAAAAAAGAAGTCGGCGAGAACGTTGTTGTTGTCGGCGGCGGTCTTACAGGCTGTGAAATTGCATACGATCTCTATCTCCAGGGTAAGAAGCCTGTTATTGTTGAAATGCAGGATGACCTTATCACAACACCCGGTGTTGCTCTTGCAAACACAAGCTTCCTTCGTGATTTCTTCAAGGCAAACAATGTTCCCGTATACCTTGAATCCAGAACAACAGAAATCACTGACAGCAGCGTTTCCGTTGCAACAAAGGACGGCAAGACTGTCAGCGTACCCGCAGACAGCGTAATCCTTTCTGTCGGCTACAAGCCCGCTCCCATTGCAGAGAAGGCAAAGCACGTTCACATCCTCGGTGATGCTTTCAAGGTTGGTAATCTCCGTACTGTTATCTGGCAGGCATGGGATATTGCAATGAAGCTGTAATTCAATAAATAAATGAGGCTTTGCAGTTGTAGTTTACCGCAAAGCCTCGTTGTATTTGCTTTTTTGATATTGAATTATATTATTAACTATGCTAAAATTATACTGCAGAATGGTAATTCTGCGGAAAAGAAACAGAATTTAAAGAAGAAGGAGGGAAACAAAAATGAATTTCTCAATCTCAATCCAAGATATCATCATCCAGCTTTTTGATATCCTTGATAAGGTTAAGAACTTCCTTTTCAACTTTGGCGATATCGCTCAGAAGTTCTTCGATATGCTTCCGTAAGTGAGGTGTCTATGGCCATATTGCCTTCGGGTGATGTGGCCTGTTATAAAGTTTACAGGTCTGTCAATCAGACTTTATATACAAGCTAATTTTGATCCTTATGAAAGGGGATAAGATAAAATGAACTACAAAATGCAGCTCACACCCGATGAGATAGAAATTCTCAACGGTGCCAAGGGCGAAACAATGGCAAAGGTTATGAAAACTCTTGTCATGTACGGTGAAGCTTTCGGTGCAACCAAGATGGTTCCCGTAGAAAGCAAAATGGGTCACCTTGTTACAAGCTTCGGTCTCAAGGTTATGAGCCCTGTTTACGACCTTATGGATCAGCTTATTGCAGGCGGTGCTCTTTCTCAGCAGAAGTTCTCTGTTGACCCCAAGCCGCTTGATCCCAAGGTTCCTGCAAACTTCCTTCAGAAGTTAATTTTCAACAAGTTTATGTACTCCAAGCAGGATGAGTACGATAAGCAGCTTGCAAAGCTCGGCCTTATCGATGACAAGTCATACACTTGTACCTGCTATATGGATGAGGTTGGTAACCTTCCCAAGAAGGGCGAGGTTCTCTCATGGGCAGAGTCTTCAGCTGTCGTTTACGCTAACTCCGTAATCGGTGCAAGATGTAACCGTAACTCCGGCATCATCGAGCTTTTCGGTTCAATCGTTGGCAAGGTTCCTTACTTCGGTCTTGTTACAGACGAAGGCAGAAAGGCAACATGGATTGTTGAAGTCAAAACAACAAAGAAGCCCGAAGCACAGATTCTCGGTTCTGCTATCGGTATGAAGGTTATGGAAGACGTTCCCTATATCAAGGGTCTCGACCAGTGGATCGGCACAGAGCTTGACGGTGACACAAAGGCATACCTCAAGGATTTCGGTGCTGCTACAGCTTCTAACGGTGCTGTCGGTCTCTATCACATCGCAAACCTTACTCCCGAAGCTGTTGAGCAGGGCGAGAGCCTTATCGCAGAGGGTGCTCAGGTTTACGTTGTTGACGATGCCGAGCTTGAGAGAGTTCAGGCTAATTACCCTGTTATGTGGAAGAATAAGGACGCTAAGCCGAAGCTTTGCTTCGTCGGCTGTCCCCACCTTTCACACGCACAGCTTATCGAGTGGACTGATAACGTTGTTGCAGGCCTCAAGAAGAGCGGTCTCAAGAAAGTTTCCGTTCCCACCGTATTCACTGCTGCTCCTGCAGTTGTTGAAGAGTTCAACAAGACTCCCAAGGCAAAAGAGCTTGCAGCTACAGGTGTTGTTCTCAGCTACATCTGCCCGCTTATGTATATGAACAATCCTCTTTGCAAGAAGATGCCCGTTATCACAAACTCCAACAAGCTCAGAACATATACAACTTCCCGTTACTACAGAAGTGAAGAGATTCTCGACATCATCACAAAGGAGGTAAAGTAAGATGAAACAGTTTAAGGGTCGTCCCGTAGTTCCGGGCACATGCTCAGCTTCCGCTCTTGTTTCCCACGGCGGTTTCAACACACTTGCTTCCTTCCAGAACGCTCTTCAGTTTGGTGATAAAGAGGCAAAGTGCGGCGATCAGAATAATAAGGACCTCTATCAGAAGCCCATGGTCGGCACAGCTCTCTGCCTTCCCCAGACTATCGGCTCAACAACAGGCGGTATGGTTCTCTACTGTGCAAAGGTTATGGAGAGAAACCCTGCTTGTATGCTTTTCTCCGAGCACATTGACTCACTTGCTTGTGCAGGTGCTGTTCTCGGTGCTGTCTGGACTGAGTCTCCGATGCCTGTTATCGATTGCCTTGGTGACGAGTTCCTTAACTACGTTAAGGACGGTATGAAGATTACTGTTGCAGAAGATGGCACAGTTACAGTTGAATAAATAACGCTTACTAAAAACGACGGTGGAGAAATCCACCGTCGTTTTTATTGTTATATCAATATAAATTTGTTTGTCAAAAGCTCCTTTTTAAGGGAGCTGTCAAAATCGCTTGCGATTTTGACTGAGGGTTGTTTGCAAAAATAAAATCAACATTTAATTTATCAATCCTCCGTCTTTTGCTTCGCAAAATCCACCTCCTTTCAAAAGGAGGTGTTTTAACAGCATAATTTCTTTTCGCGTGTTTAAATTCCTAATTCCTAATTAATTTAAGTGTACAAAGTGACGAAAGCGTTTTAAAAAAGTCGCACAAACTTTTTGAAGGATGTATTTGAATTGAATTGCCATATTTTGCATAAACGGAAAATTAATTGTGCAAACTATACAAATTTGTTGTGTACAGTTGGTGTAATATGTCGATTAACTTGTTTTTGTGGTTTAAAAATCGTTGCGCATACTGCACAAACACGGCACTTGTAATTTGTGCAAAAAGTCTTGACAAAACGCACAAAAAGTATTAAAATGCAAATGTAATCAAACGAAAGGAGAAACAAAAAATGTTTTCAAAGTTCTTAATCAAAAAGGAAAACGAGCTTATCAAGGAGATCAGCAAAGAGAAGAACTTCTTCCGTGTGTATGCAAAGGCAATGAAGATTGAAGGCCTTGTAAAGTACATGAACAACGCTCAGTAATCTCCGGAGCTTAAAGCTCACCCTGATGGGATTTCAATCAGGCATATGCCTGTTCATATATATCGCAAAAGTCCTCTTGAATTTGTTTTTTTCATTTGCATCTGCAATTTTTGGTTTTGTGGTTGTATGATGCGTTTTATTCCCCTTTTTACCCGTGACGTTATGTCGCGGGCTTTTTTTATTTATTGCAAATTGTCACCAATATTTTTTACCTGTACAATATATAATTAAAAGCAAGCAACCTTAATTAAAGTTGCTTGCTTTACTTTTTAAAAGTTGTTTTCGTCGCTGAGTACTGCGTGGGCACAGCGTATGCCGTCGACACCTGCGGAAACTATACCGCCTGCATAGCCTGCACCTTCACCGCATGGGAAGATGCCGCCGATGTTACACTGAAAGTATTCGTCACGTGTGATTCTGACAGGGGAGGAGGAGCGGCTTTCCGGGGCGGTCAGCACTGCATCGGGCAATGCAAAGCCCTTGAGCTGTTTATCCATTTTTATAAGTGCGTCGGCTATAGTATCGGTTACCTTCTGCGGTAAAACCTTTCGGATATCGCCGGGTGTAACACCTGTCGGACAGGTCGGTCTTACGCTGCCAAGCTTCTCTGACGGACGGTCTGCAAGGAAATCGCCTACAAGCTGTGCAGGTGCGCGGTAATCAGAGCCTGCTGCTTCAAATGCGGCACTCTCGATTTTACGTTGCAGATGCATACCTGCAAGAGGATGCTCGCTGCCGAAATCCTGCGGCTCAATACCGACAAGAATTGCAGAGTTTGAGTTTTCACCGTCACGTGCGTATTCGCTCATGCCGTTTACAACCATTCTGCCTTTTTCGCTCGATGCGGCAACAACAGTACCGCCGGGGCACATACAGAATGTGTATGCACCTCTGCCACCCTGAGGATGGCAGGATAGCTTGTAGTTTGCGGCACCGAGTCTGGGATGACCTGCAAATTCACCGTACTGCGAGCGGTCAATAAGCTCTCTGGGATGCTCGATTCTTGTACCTACCGAGAAAGGCTTCTGTATCATTTTCACTCCGCTTTCATACAGCATTTCTACCGTATCTCTTGCCGAGTGACCGATTGCGAGTATAACTGTATCGGTTTCGATTTCAAACGTTTTACGCTCTGCATTTTCGTAAACAATGCCGTGAATAAAGCCGTTTGCAACGATAAGACCCGTAAGTCTGCAACGGAAGTTGACTTCACCGCCGAGTGCAATAATCTCTTCACGCATTGATTTAACAACGCCGCCGAGTTTATCTGTACCTATATGCGGCGTTGCGGAGTATAGTATCTCCTGCGGTGCACCGTGACGTACAAACTCGAGGAATACCTGACGGCAGAGAGTATCTTTGATACCTGTTGTCAGCTTGCCGTCGGAGAATGTGCCTGCACCGCCTTCACCAAACTGAACGTTGCTGTTTTCGTCAAGCTCTTTTGCTTCCCAGAATGTTTTTACCCTTTTTGTGCGCTCTTCTACGCAGTCACCTCGTTCAAGCACAATAGGCTTAAGACCTGACTTTGCAAGAGTCTGTGCTGCAAAAAGACCTGCAGGGCCGAAACCTACAACAACGGGACGCAGTGAGGATGTGCGGCGGTTTTCGGGCAAGTCATACCTGAAGGGTGTGTACTTCTCTGCCTTACCGTCTTTAGCTTTGGCAATAAGTGCGTCTTCGTCACCCTCTACGGTAACGTTCACGTTATATACAAAATATACGTCGTTCTTTTTTCGTGAGTCAACCGCACGTCGAGCAACCTCAAGCGTGAGGATTCTGCGTGCAGGGCAACGCAGAATTTTAGCGGCGGCGGCACGAAGCTCACCCTCGCCGGCATCAAGCGGCAGTTTAATCTGGTTAATTCTGATCATCGGTTCAAATCCTTAAAACAAGATAGGTATATTGTATTATATTTATCAGCTTTTTTCAACAGTAAAATAAAAAGCACTGTCAGTAACAGTGCTTTTTAAACGTATTTTATTTGTTTATTGTGGAGTTCTGCTGTGCAGCGCCCATCATACGCTCCATCATACCGGGCTTCTTGACTTTCTTGGGTCTGTAGATGGGAGGATTCTTGAGCTTCTCGCGTGAGGACTTGCCGGCCTTGGAGTGAAGGAACTTGTTGACCTTGATAACGGGACCCATAAGGTCGTCACCCATATAGTCTACACAGTTTGCAAGCAGAGTCTGGTCAGCACCGAGGTTGCCGAGAAGAGTTACGGTAATAATGCTCTGTGTTTCATTTGTAGCATCGGGATATATTTCGTTGAGGAGATTGAAGAGCTTCTTCATCTCGGTCGGGTCGTTGCGGCGGATAGTTTCAATCACTGCATCTGCACAGCCCTGAGCAAAGAAATCTTCGGGAAGGAATTCGCCGTAGCGGTTGATGTTAGCGTTGTACTCTGTACGGAACTGAGGATAGAGTGAAGAGGTAAGACGGCTTGCAAGGGTGTTTGCGTCGTAGTAAACGCCGCCGCTTCTTGCTGCAGCCTTTGAAACGGTTTTGGGTGCCTTGACCTTGGGCTGTGATGTAGGCTTGCAGAATTTTGACATTATCGTGTCGGAGATTTCACCGCTGATTGAGCGGATATCCTTATCGTCGCTTGTTTCGGCATCGAGAAGAGATACGGAAACCTCTTTGTAATCTGTGAAATTGCCGTCGCCGTCAACTGTAGTTGAAAGCTCAAAGGTGAGCTTGTTATCGAAATGCTTTACAGCGACAGCACTTGCCTCGCCCTTGAAATCAAAACGGTAACCGACACCGTTGTCACCCTTGACAACAGGTGCTTCGCCCTTTTCGATACCTTCGGGACGTACACCTGCCATACCTGCTTCTTTCATAGTGGGCTCAACAAGTGTATAAATTTTTACGAGAGCTTCTCTGATATCTAACATATTTATTTTTGCGGCAAGCAATTACCGCATACTCCTTCCGTAGGTAGTTATACATAAACATAATTAGTATATCACATACAAAATGATTTGTCTATTATTTTTTTGAGTGCGGTCTGAGCATTTCACGCCTTACGGGCTTGATTACGGATATTACTAGAGCAGATGCAGCTGCCGTTAAAATCAATTCGGGTAACATATATGAGGCGTTGTAAATAACCGAGTAGATAAGTCCGAGCACGTTTGGTGAGCATTTTTCCATAAGCGTTGCGGAGAAGCTGTTTGCCATTACTTCACCGAAAAACCAGTCAGCATAGGATTTATAGAATATATAGCCCGAAGCTACGTGTGCAATATATCGGATGAAAACTGCAAGTGCCGTGCCGAGTGTAAAGGCTACGGTGTGGTTTTTGATTCTGCCCTTGAACATACCTGACATACCTGTTGCGGCAAATGCCAGAAGGTAGTCTATGATAATTATAGCCACAGCACTGCCTGCATTCATACCCGCAAAAGCAGAACTCATTGTGGCACCGGTTATTGCCTGAAGTACTCCGTGCACAGTACCGCATATGAGACCCCACTTCATACCGTAGGTGTAGCCGAGTATAGCGATAGGCAGCATTGAGCAGGCGGTAATACTGCCTCCGAAAGGCCATTCAAAAACCTTGATAAATGATAGCACTACGCTCATTGCGAGCATAATACCGCTGAGTGCAATCCGTTTTGTTTTTTCTGTTTTTGACTGTGTCATAAAAACACCTCCGAAATTGCAATAAAAAAACACCAAGAGGAATTTTTCCTGTTGGCGTTTATAATACTTGCAACTTTAAAATTCCTACGCCGGCATTACCCGGAACAGGTTCAAGGGTTACGGACTTGAAAGTCCGACTCTCAGCCGATAACATCAGCACCCCATCGTTGTTTTTTATTGTTAATGTGATTATAGTATTACGGTACATATTTGTCAAGCGGTTTGAGGTGAAAGCACCTCGGTCAGTTATAAGTTTTCACGTTTTGTTGCAATATAAAATCCTTCCTGAATTGCTGCGAGGGTTGCGATTGAGCATACAACTGAGGCAGAGTATTTAAGCTGTGCAAAAAACAATGTCAAGGGCCAAAGAAACAGTGAAAGTCCCGTAATCTTGTTCATTACGGTATGCAGGGAGATAAACTGCTTTTGAGATACGTATCCCCATATGATATTAACTGCTTTAATAATAGCTATTACACCGCCCCATATCCACAACCACAGCGGAATACTCATTACAGGCAATATTTTAATCATAGATACCACAGCAAAAACGAGGTCGGCAATGGTATCGAGCTGACTTCCGAATCTGCTGTTGCTGTTTGTTTTTCTGGCAACGGTACCGTCTATCATATCGGTAAAACCGCAGAAGAGATATATGATATAAAACGCAACGGAAAATGCAGGGAAGAACAGCAATGAAATACTGCAGAGAATACGGCAGGCGGTGAGTATATTTGCAATATACTTAGTCATATGTTCACCTGTAAATTCGATTTGATAGATATGAAAATAGAAGAAAATAAAAAGCCTTTGTCTTTTGACAAAGGCTTTTTATGCCTAAGAGTAACCAAACGGAGCAGAATCGAGGTAAGAGTAAGCAAAAGTAGTGTAACCTAATTTTTCCTATACTCGTATTCTAAAAGCTCTTCGTCTTTGTTTACACATATAAACCCAGCACTTTCAAACAATTTAAGCGAGGCCGTGTTTTTTTCATCAATAGAAACTTGAATTTTATTAAAATCAAGTCCGGTTTTTCCTGCTTGGATATCCTTTAATATGGTTGTTGCAATTCCTTGCTTTTGATATTCTGGAAAAACAACCACAGACATATACAAAACACAATCAACCAATTCGAGATGTATAGTGGCGAGCAAAATGTCATCTTTATAAATTTTATAAAAATAGACGTTATCGGTGCTCGTTATGTATTTCCAATAGTTTTCTTCATCAATACTAATAAACCGAGAAATCGATGGTTGCCTATAAACCGAAAGTATGGTTGGTATATCTTCGTCATCAAGATCCTTTATCAAGCGATAAATCATTTTATATTTTCCTTTGCAGTGTTGATGGAGGAGATGAGCATTCTGCGAATTGAACCACAATCATGCAATACGGTTTTAGCAATTTCATCAGAGATAATATCCGCTTTTTGTGCTATTTCAATCCAATATTCTGTTTCATAGCATTCTTTTAATGCAATCTGCAGCTTGGCAATAAAATCAGGACGGCTGTGTGCATATTTCGCCTCGCGGATATTTGCTCCAATACTTGTACCGCTTCGTTCAAGCTGGTTTGACAAAGAATAATGTCCTTTTATATCATCTGTCAGTTTTAAGATTTGAATTGCAAATTCTGTTGACATATCTGCAAGTTTATTTTCAGCCATTGAAATCACCTCTTTGAATACATTATATCAAAGCTCTTGATGCCTTTCAATGAAATCGCGCGAGCGCGATGAAATCCTCACTCCGCTCGGATGAAATCTGCTTCGCAGATGAAATTAAATCCGTCCTTCTCCCGGCGGAGTCGGATTTCATCACGAAGTGATTTCATCCCACGAAAGTGGGATTTATCCCGTCCGCAAGGACGGATTTAGTTGAAAAGAACCCACACTTGTCATAGACAAATGTGGGTTCTTTTCTGGAGCGGATGACGAGGCTCGAACTCGCTACCTCCACCTTGGCAAGGTGGCGCTCTACCAGATGAGCTACATCCGCACAACATCAGTTATTATACATAACAGTATCGGGTTTGTCAATACTTTATTTTAAATTTTTTGAAATTATTTCAATAGATAAAGAATTTAAAGTCAATGTTGATTTACGTTTTTAAATGTAATATAATATGAAACAAGAAATTTATCTGCCCGGAGGATTTGTTATGAAACGTTTTATTTCACTTGTTCTGGCGGCTGTTATGCTCTTTGCCTGCACATCGTCAGCTTTTGCTGTGCAGGAAGAGGAGGTTACACCGCTCGTTATCGTACGCGGTCTGGATTTTGCCGCACTTACTGTTGACCTCGGCACAGAGGATGAAAAGCCTGCTCTCAGAGCAGAGGCACTTCCGATTATTTTCGGTGTCTGCAATACTGTTATATCGGCAGTTTTCGGCGGTATGGACGGTATGGTAGATGCAGTGTGCAGTTTTGTTTCAGACCTTTTTGCCGATATGGCTTGCGACAAAAACGGTGACTCGGTTGCAAACGTGTCTGTTGTCGAGTATCCGCTTGCTATGAGCAACTATCCCGAAGACCTTGCAGCACTCAAGGCATCTGGCACCTGTGAGCCCGGTGTAGTAGCTGAAGCTGCCGACAGATTAGGTGCCGAAAACGTATACTACGTTACATACGACTGGCGGCTTGACCCCTATACCGTAGCAGAAAAGATTGATGATCACGTTGAGCTTGCACTTGAAGAGAGCGGTAGCGACAAGGTAGATATTATCTGCTGCAGCCTCGGCGGTGTTATGACTCTTGCTTACCTTGACGAATACGGCTACGATAAGGTTGAGAGCTGTGTATTCCTTTCTTCCACAATCTACGGCTCATACGTTGCAAACGATGCTCTCGGCGGCAGAGTAGGCTTTGATAAGGATATTCTCAACAACTTCCTTGCATACGCTGTACCTGACCTCGATATTCTCTGGAAGATTCTCGACTTCACAGGTATCACAGGCGGTCTTGTAAACTTTGCAAACAACCTTACCGAAACTTACAAAGCAGAAATTTACAAGGGCACAATGCGTGACAACTTCGGCACAATGCCCGGTCTCTGGGCTATGGTACAGCCTGAGGATTATGATGCTGCAAAGAAGTTTGTGTTCGGCGAAGATGCTGACGAGTATGCAGGTCTTATCAAGCGTATTGATAAATTCCAGCAGTTCAGACTCGGCAGAGACGAGTTTATTGAGCAAATGATGACTGACGGTGTTTCAGTTTCTGTTGTTACTTCTTACAATGCTCCCGTTGTTCCCGTTTATGAGCGTTCATATGTCAACGGTGATATGGTGCTTGAAACCGAGCTTATGAGTGCAGGTGCAACAGTTGCACACTACGGCAAAACTCTCGGTGACGATTATGTGCCCGAAATTCCCGGCAAGCTTTCACCCGATAAGGTTATCGACGCTTCAACCTGCCTTCTTCCCGAAAACACATGGTTCATCAAGGATGCACCTCACGTGCCTTGCACATACGGCTCAGAGCTTGCCGAAATGCTCTTCTGGCTTCTCAGCTACGAGGGTCAGCCCACAGTTTCAACAAACGAGCTTTATCCGCAGTTCCAGTATGCAGACGAGCCTCAGAATCTTTACCACTTCTGATATTACAGCTTTGTAATCAGCGGTAACAATGTTGTAAGTACTATTGACTTCCTCCCTTTGCCTTGCCTATAATGCAGGTGAAGGGAGGTTTTGTTATGTTTAAAAAACTGATTTCTTTTTGTATTATTGCTTTGGTTGTTTTCAGCTTTGCAGGGTGTGCAAAGGAGCAGTCTCCTGATGAAACTACCGAGCAGACAACTGCAGAAACTGCAAATCAGCCCGATGAGCAAAACAAAGAGCCGTCAGGTATGCTTGTGCCGTATATGGCAGGCTTTAAGTCTGACGAAGAAAACGGATATTGGGCAGAAAGTTTTTACGGGCTTATGACTGCTGACGGTGAAGTGGTAGCAGAGCCTATCTACAATTCATACCGTACTCTGGAATTTGGCGGCAAAACATATTACTGTATGCAGATTACGGAGGGTGAATGGGAGGATACCGTTTATAAAAAATCACTTCTGATATCTGCCGACGGTGAATGGCAGGTTGAAATTAATGACAACATATCTGCGTTATCTGAAAACAGAATAATAAGCGAGCATTTCGACGGCTCGTTTAACGTTTATGACTACAGCGGTAACAAGGTCTTTTCGGGTAACGAAAACCAGTCTGTAGATACAAACGGCAACGGATTTTATAACGGTCTGCTTGTAGTTTTCGACTTTTTAAGCGATAACGGCTACACAACGGTTGTTGATGAAAACGGCAAAACCGTGCTTGATAAGCTTGATTATTGCGGCCCGTTTATTACGGGCAAGGCTGTTGCAAGCTATAACCGTGACGATGGCTACGGTATAATCACGCCCGAGGGTGAGTGGCTGCTTGAGCCGAAATACGTAGATATTACAGAGGTTGACGGCAGGTATTTCATTGCTTCGGATTATGATAAAGAGTATATCTATGATACCGAGCTTAAACTGCTTCGTGAAAGAGAATGTATTTGGGATGATATATTGAAGAGTTATTTCTTTGAAGTTGACGGTAAACTTGTAAGATACCATGCCAATATATATGCTCCCGACGAATACTACCGTGATGCATTTACGGATGAAATTATAGCTTGCGGTGACGTTTATGCAACAAGTTATGACGGAGAGCTCGACCTGTTCTACGGAACAAATGACGGCAAATTACGTATGTTTGATGTCAACGGCAAGTGTTTTAATGAAAGAGAAAGTACTGACAGGCCGATAATATACAGCGGTGTATACGCCATATATGCTGTTGCGCCGTCTAATGAAGTTAAATGGTTCAGTGCAGTTACGCATAAAGAAATATTTACAACAGTCAACACAGAAGACAGACACTTTACAGAGGTAAGTACCGCAGGCGATTGCGGTCTGGCTGTTATTGCAGAGCTTGAGGATAAGTTTGAAAGCATTGTTGACGGAGTATATCACCTCTATGATTACAAAAAAGGTGAGTATATCTTCAAAGATTGCGAGTACTGTTATATGCGGGAGTTTAACGGTGAGGTTTATATAACAGCAGTTTATAAAGACCGTATAGAAATATATGATGCCGACCTTAATCTGCTGATTGAAACGGAAAACCTGTGTAATAAATAAAAAAGCGGTTTGCAAAGGATAACTCCGATGCAAACCGTTTTTTTATTTTTCGTTTTTGTAGTCTTCTATAATTTTGCCGTCTTGAATTCTTATAACTCTTTCGGCTTCGTCGGCTATGCCGTTATCGTGCGTGATGAGTATTACCGTGCGACCTTCTTCGTGAAGCTCGTGGAGGATTCGCATTACCTCTTTGCCCGAGCTTGTGTCGAGGTTGCCTGTAGGCTCGTCGGCAAGAATTACGGGAGGTTTTGCCGCAACAGCTCTTGCGATTGCTACACGCTGCTGCTGACCGCCCGACATCTGATTGGGCAGATGATTCATTCGCTTTTCAAGTCCTACTCGCTTGAGTGCACTTGTGCTCAGTTCTTTTCTCTGAGCCGCCTTGACACCTCTGTAGACGAGAGGCAGTTCAACGTTTGCCTGAGCGGTAAGGCTCGGGATAAGGTTGAAGCCCTGGAAGATGAAACCTATTTCTTCGTTGCGTATTGAAGAGAGCTCGTCATCCTTCATTGTTGAAACGTCTACACCGTCGAGCATATATGAGCCGCTTGTGCATACGTCGAGCAGACCGAGCATATTCATCAGCGTTGATTTGCCCGATCCCGACTGACCGACGATTGCGATAAACTCGCCACGGTCGATTGTCAGTGAAACGCCGTCGAGTGCACGCACCTCGTTTTCACCGGGATTGTAGATTTTATATACGTCCTTGATTTCTATAAGGTGAGACATAAGGAATACCCCTTTAAAGTGTTTGTTTATATTTTAAACTTATATTATTTTTAAGTCAAGAAAAATAAGTCGGTTGAAAATGTGTTAATTATATGATATCATTAAAACAAATAAATATTGAGAAAAGGTGACGGAAAATGAAAAAAAGTTTTATTTTTAAAATTCTGGCTGTAGTGCTGGCTATGGTTATGGGTGTCTGCGTGCTTACAGCCTGCTCAGGTGATGATGAGAACACAGATACAAACACAACGGCAGCAGACGAAGTACAGACAACTCAGGCAGACGTACCCGTAGAAACCGACCCCAACGCAGAGCACACAAAGGTTAAGTTTGAAATTGAGATTGCAGGTAAGGATGCAGGCAGCTTCACAATGGAGCTTTACCCTGAGTATGCACCGATTACGGTTGCAAACTTTATCAGCCTTGTTGAGGACGAATTCTACAACGGACTTATATTCCACCGTATTGCAGAGGGCGGATACGGTCCCTTTGTTGCACAGGGCGGCGACCCCAAGGGTAACGGTACAGGCGGCTCAGAGCCTATCAAGGGTGAGTTTATTGCCAACGGTGTAAATAATACCCTTTCACATACAAGAGGTGTTGTTTCAATGGCTCGCCGTGGTGACAGCTACGATTCAGGCAGCTGCCAGTTCTTTATCTGCTATAACGGCAATTATACAAGTGCTCTCGACGGTCAGTATGCCGCATTCGGTAAGGTTATCGAGGGCATGGAGGTTGTCGATTCGTTCCTTGATATTCCTCGTAACTACAACGATAAGCCGATTGATGATATCGTAATCAAGTCGGCATATATTGTTGAGTAAGGTGAACAGTATGGATGAAAATAATAGCGAAATAATTCAGGAAAAACAGACTCGGGAACTGCATATGAAGTGGTATAACTTCATAGTTAAGTTTTATATGATTTTCTGCGGTGTTGTTTATATTATCTGCAGTGTCGCTTCAATCGTTATGTATTCTGTTATGGCGGAGTATTCAGGCGTTGAACTGACAGAGTATGTTTATACAGGTAACAAGGCTTTTGATATTATTTGCGGTGTATTGCTTATACTTCTCGGTGTTGCAAATTTTTTTGTTCGTTCCCGAATGAAAAATTTTACAGCCGATGCACTTAAAAAGTATTATGTGCTGATTATTGCAGAACAGGTGTTTTTCTATGTTTGCGATATCGCTGTTGCCTTTGTCACAAACACAAAGCTCGATATTGCAGATAAGGTAGTGTTTAGCCTTGCAACTGCGGTTATGTGGATTGTGCTTGAAATTTATTATTTTAATAAGCGTAAACATCTTTTTGTTAATTGAATAAAATTATAGGTCAGCAGTTGCTGACCTTTTTTATTATACCACAGGCGATTTTCTCGCCCGAGTTGCCGCTTGGCTGTGTTGTAAAATCATCGGGTGCAGAATGAATTATTACGGTTTTGCCGATAACCTCGTTTACGGTGAATCTGTCTGTCAGGAAAACCGATAAAGCGTAGCCGCCGTTGCCGGCAAGCACGGGAAGGTCTCCTGCATGGCAGGGATGCTCGCTGTGTGTAGGGTTGTAATGTGTTCCTGTGTCGGCAAACGGGTCTTTTGCGTTACCGCTGCAGCACTTGCCGCTGTGAATGTGAAAACCGAAGAAAGAGTTACTGCACTTGTCTGTGCAGTGAGGCAGACCTGCTATTTCTGCCGCAATCAGTGTACCGCAGTCTGTACGGTAAAAATTCACTGTACCTCGTATTGAACAGTGTTTTTCGCTGCCCTTGATTTCGGCTTTTGCGTCAGGTGTCTGCAACAGAAGATTTGCAAAACAATTTATCATATTATCACCGCTTTATATTATGCGGCAGACAGCAATAATGTGAAAAAAGGATAGCCTGAATTACAACAGGCTATCCTTTCTTTTATTTTACGTATTTTTTCAGTGCCTTGCGGTAGTTTTCTTTCTGTAACTCCGTAGGTGTGCAGGGTCGGGAATTGCAGGGAATATCGGGATCGGTGCCGTCGGAGAAGGGGATAGGTGTAGAGTGGTCGTTTTCGTATTTCACTCTGTCCTCTTCTTTGCGGAAATCGGGTATGTCATACGGCTGATTGCCGTTCAGAATACTGCGGTGTGCAAGAATTGCGACAGAAGCCATAGTTGTTGCAAAGTATACGTCAAACGGCGGTTTCTTACCTGTGCGGATACACTCGAGGAATTCGCGTATTACAAAGAAGTCGCCTCCGCCGTGACCTGCATTCTTTGCAAGCTCGGCATCCTCAGGGCTGTGCTCGGGGTCGTAGCAGTTTGTTTCCTGCATACCCTCGGGTATCTGCCAGCCGTTATAACGGAGCATTATTTTTTCACCCATACCGCGAATGTTTTCAATCTGACCGTTTGTGCCGCAGATTCGGTAAGAGTTGCTATGTGCACCTAATCCGGCACAGCCTGTTACCTTGAATACTGAGCCGTCGTTATTGAGAGTTGTGATAATTGCGGCTGCGTCATTTACGTATCTTGCCGTAAAGCAATCGGCGGGTATTTCGTTTGCTACAGGCATTGCGGTGACCCTTACGGGCACAGAGCCGGTTGCATACATAATCGGTGCGAGCGAATGAGTGATGTAATACGAGCGGGGCAGAAAATTTCGCCAGTGTCTTTCGTCAGGTGCGAGTGTTGCACAGGCTTCGGCATCGTACATGTTGAACGGGTGGTTGTATTCACCCTCAGCATAAAGAATCCTGCCGAGCGTACCGCCGTCGCATACACGCTTCATCTCCTTATTAAACAGCATAAACGGGTAGTTTTCGGCGAGCATATAAATTGACTTGCTTTTTTCGGCGGCTCTTACAAGTGCGACACCATGAGCCATTGTGCCGTTTGATGTGCATTCGCTGAGCACGTGTATGCCTTTTTCAAGGCAACGGATTGCGTAAGGAGTGTGCTCGGCAAAGTAGTTTGCAAGCACAACCGCATCCATAGGGTGCTCAATAAATTCGTCAAAGCTGTTGTAAATGGCTGCATTTTCAATTTTGTCTTTACATTCTGCTATCTTTTTTTCTCTCTGCTCGCAAACCGCGACGATCTCGCCGCCGTTTACTTTTAAGCTGTCAATAAGGTTTTCGCCGCGTCCGAGTCCGAATATACCGATACGAATTTTTCCCATATTTATCACCTTTTAAAAATGCCCAATCTCCGGTTTTGTTAAAGCAGAGATTGGGCAGAAATTGAGATTATAAATCAGTCTTTAACATTGTCAAGCCAACCGAGCTTGTGCATTGCGAGAGCACCGCCGACGGAAGCGACGATACCGACAAAGAGCAGTGTGCTTGCACCTGTTGTACCCATACCGGGGATGAAAAGTACAGCTACCATAACGATAATCGGGAAGAAAGAAATTCTCCAGTGCTTGATGAAGTAACCTGCACCGAGTGCACCGAAGAGTGCGGGAAGCACCATCTTGAATGCGGGCTGAAGCAGGGGACTCTTTGTAAAGCTGTCGAGGAAAGGAGCAAAGGCAATGATACCGATTGCAAGAACAATTGTTGTAACGATTGCTGAAGTTGCGATAGCTATTGTTGAAATAACTTCGCCTTCTTCAGAGTTAGCCTTTACCTTAGCACCCTCCATTGCGCTGATAGCACAAGGAAGCTTGAGGTTAGCGATGTTACCTGTAACGAATGAAAGGTAAGTACCGCCTGCACCGAGCATAGGTGTGTAAACAAGAACTTCTACAACAGCAACTGTCCAGTAAGTCGGGATAAGCTTGAGAAGACCCTGAAGGATGAACTTTATATCAGGGGAAACATCGAGATAAAGGCAGATTGCCATAGGGAACATAAGGAGTATGCAGAGTGCTGTAACAGATGAAATTCTGCCCCAGGAATGGACACGGTCAAAATAAGATTTGTTTGTATTCTTAGCCATTTCTTAACCCCTCCATTCAAGTGTTGCAATGTCTGCAGGCAGAACATTGTAAAGTACGATTGCGGCTACCATTGCGACAATCATACCGATAGGCATAACGAAGGGCTCGAGCCATGTGAGCTTGAGCTTCTTTACGATAACCTCAAGTACGATTGAGAAAATAACAGCAACTGCAAGTGTGCTTACTGAAAGTACGCCTGCACCGTCAAGCTCTTCGGGTGCCTTTGTGCTGCCCTGACCTGCTATTGCACGGGCAATGAAAGCACCGATAAGACCGATGAAGATTGCAGGTGTTGCAAACTTATTGATAAACTCACCGATTGTTCTTTTTTTCTTACCGTCTGCGGGAGCAGCCTCTTCTGCAACCTTTTCCTTATTGCTTGCAGCCATAAACTTCTTGTGAAGCGGCTTTGCAAGGAAAGGAAGAATGACAAGAGAGAAGCAGATGCCGAGAGTCATAACCCAGGCAATACCTGCGTAAACTGTCGGGTCTGTAACTGCGTTAGCGATACCGCCTGTGTGACCGAAAGCTTCCATTGCAGCCTCAGCAGCTGTTGTTTCGTACATCAGGTTACCGATAACGGAGAGACGTACCCACGGAATAACAAGACCGAGTGCGGGTGCGAGAGCAATAACCGTAGCAAGTACGGAAAGTGCTGACGGGATTGTAAAAAGTGCACTTGATGTTACTGCGTTACGCAGCTTTGATTTGTCCAGACCGAGTTTTTTACCCTGCTTCCATGCCTTGACAAGGAAGAAGATTGACTGAATAAGGACAAAAAGGATAATAGCACCGGCTATAAGGTACAAACCGAGGCTACCGTTGTTGAATGTACCATCCATTCAGTTTCACCAACCTTAGTATTTTGATTTCAATTTATAATATATTAAAAAAAACTATATGTCAAGGATATTACTTAACGAATTCCTTGTACTGATAGCATCTTACGTAGTCTACTACGAACTCTGCGGGCCAGTTCTCTTCGGGTGTTTTGCTGATTTCGCCCGTACCGTGTCTGTCAGACCACTGAACACCGTTCTGACCTGCAAACTCGCAGGAGAGAATAAGGTATTCGGGATTCTGCGAAACGCCGCCTGTGGAAAGTCTGCCTGTTTCAACGCCGTTTACGTAGAATATATACTCTGTCGGACTCCACTCAAGTCCGTAGGTGTTGAACTCGTTATAGGGGTCGCCGCCGACGTATACCTTGCCGATAGAATCACCCTTCTTATCAGCACCGTAGCCGTCGTAGACGATACCGCTGATAACCGCATCGTTGCCCCACCAGTAGTCTTTGTAGTACATTGATTCAAAGATATCGACCTCAGTGCCGTCCTGACCTGTGCCGTCAACGTCTTCAACATTGTGGTTCATCATCCAGAATGCACTCCACATACCTGTAGCGGCAGGAAGCTTGCAGCGTACTTCAAAATAACCGTAGCACTGCTCATACTGGTCAGCTGTGCGAAGGCAGGCTGTGTACCAACCGGGCTTATATTCTTTGAAATTTATTTCGTCTTTCCATGCGTCGTAATATCTGTTTTCGAGCGGCTCGTCAAGATATTCTGCACGGATAATCAGGTTACCGTCTTTTACGCTTGCCATATCCTCGTGCCAGTAGCCGCCCTTACGCTCGGTTTCCCACCAGGGGAAGTTCCACTTTGTGCGGTCGATTTCAGTGCCGTCAAAGTTATCTTCCCATACGGGCTCGTCTGTGAATTTGCTCATATCGATGGTTTTTGTTTCGTCGGGAATTTTGCCGAGGTCGAGTGTGCTGAGAAGAGAGGGGCTGATAAGTGTGACAATAGCAATGAGAAGTCTTACGCCTCTTTTTAAAATGTTTCTGAGCATTTTTGTTACCTCCTGAATGTATGCGTACCGGCTTCAATTTCAAATGAACTGCCGCCGATGCTTACCAAAGCTTTTTTGGGGACTGTTACCGTAAGCTCTTCTTTGTTCCAGCTTACACTTATATCTCTGTGTGTTGCCTTTGCCCAATCGAGCGAAGATAAGAAATTCGGCTCGATCACGATGCCGTTTTCGTCGATTTTAATACCCGCAATATGGCGGTAGAACCAGTGGTCAACTTCGCTGTACATATGGTGGTTGAGTGAGTTTTTCATCTCCCAGTCTTCGCACAGTGTTGTCATACCGCAGTTTATCCAATAAGCGTAGCTCGGATATGTGGGCTCGGTTATCATTTTGTAGAGCACGTCGCAGTAGCCGTTATCGTCAAGTGCGGAGAAAATGTACTTTGCACCGAGAATACCGCAGTCTATATGCCGGCCGTTATTTTCTATAAGCTTTGCAAGCTTGGCGGCTTTGAGCGGAATTTCGTCAGGCTCATACATCTTGAAATAAATTCCGCAGGCAAGGCAGGTCTGCTTCTTTTCAAGCTCTTCGTCGCCGAGAAATTTGTTACGCCAAGCTTTTCTTATTCTGTCGGAAAGCTCTTTGTACGGTGTCGGATCTTCGCCCATTATTACCGCACACTTCGACATTGTTTTTGCAAGGTCGGAGTAATCTGCAGTGCTTGTGACGTAATTAGGGCAACGCTGAGTATTTTCGGGAGCACACCAATCGATAAGGCCGATGTAGAGTATGCCGTCATCCTGCACGGTGTCGAGGTAATCGATGTAGAGCTTCATATTCTCCCACATCTGCTTTATCGCACTGTCATCGCCCGTAAGCTGATAAATCTGCCATGGAATGTTGATTATTGCACCGTCCCACGCAGGACCTATGTACCAATCGTACCAGCTTGCGGTGGGAATAATTGCAGGCAGTGAGCCGTCGGGACGCTGTGCATCCTTGAAATCGTTAAGCCACTTTTTATATGCCTTAACCATATCAAAATTGTGCAGTGCCTGCTGACACGAGAGCTGTGCGTCGCCTGTCCAGCCGTTCTGCTCTCTGTGCGGACAGTCGGTGGGTAAACCCATAAAGTTTGTGAGCGTTGCAAGCCTTGTCGCACCGTGGATTTTGTTTAGCATTTCGTCTGAACATTCAAACGAGCCTATGCTCTTTAAATCCGTGTGTACAACACATCCCTCAACCTCAAAATCTTCGGGTGCATTTATGACTTTTATGTAGCGAAAACCGTGATACACAAACCTCGGCTCCCATTCTTCTGTGCCTTCACCCTTTAGTATATATTTGTCGGTGTGGAATTGCTGACGTGTGAACGAGTTGATGTTTTCGTTGTCTATATCACTGCCGTCTTTTTTGAGCTGTTCGGCATACACAAGCTGAATTTCGGTGTCTCTTTCGCCGCTTGTCCTTATCTTCACCCAGCCTGAAATATTTTCGCCGAAATCGTAGATTCCGTTACCGAGATATTTGCTCTCAAGTGTACGGATTTTTTTAATCGGCACCCAGTCCGCAGGCTCGATTATACCGCCCGGACCTGCACAGGTATTGGTATTTATCCACTTGCTGTCGTCAAAGTCCGGCAGATTCCAACCGGGGATTTCAAGCCTTGCATCGTAGGTTTCACCCTCGCGGATATGGTTGTATGTAACGGGGCCGTTTTCGGTTTTCCAGCTGCTGTCGGATATAACACAGTCGCTTGTGCCGTCGGTGTATTCAATATCAAGCTGCAGTATAAGCTTAATATTGTTTCGCCAGGTTGCGGCTTCGTAATGCCACACTTCGCCTACATCGTTATACCAGCCGTTGCCTGCGAAAACACCTATTACGTTTTCACCCTCGGTAATAAAATCGGTCACATCGTAGGTAAGGTAAAGTGTGCGAGAATCAAACTTTGTAAACGGAGTTGAAAGTACCTCATCGGTAATAATTTTGCCGTTAATTGTGTATTCGCCGTAGCCGAGAGCAACGGTGTTCATAACAGCCTTTTTGACCGCTTTTTCAATGTTGATGCTCTTGCGGAAAAGTCTGCTGCCGTCGTCACGCTTTGTGCCTTTGGATATCCACTTTGCTTTTTCAAACATAGGGCAAATCTCCTTGAATTTTATAGTTACAGTTTACCAACCATAATTATAAAAAGCAATAAAAATATAAAAAAGCAGCTGTAAAAAACAAAAGTTTTTTTACAGCTGCTTTTTAAGGGGATAGGAAAAAATGATGAAGAACGGATAAACCGAGCAAAATCAAGGCTTTGACTTGATTTTGTTTGCCCGAAGGCGTACGAAGGTACGTCGAGTGGCGAGGTGTATCCGTAGCATAAAACATAAAAATTTACCGATTTTTAATTTTTATTTTTTGGGGTTCTTCATATTTATATACCTGCAGAACCCCTTTTTCTATATTGTTTTATGCGGTCTTCGCTTTTTTTACATCCCATTTTTGTTGAATTTGAAATTTATCTCTGTACTCTGCCTGAAGCGTTGCCGCCTGCGAGCTTTTCGACTTCGTCAACCGTTACGAAGTTATAGTCACCCTCGATTGAGTGCTTGAGTGCGGATGCCGCAACGGCAAACTCAACGGCAGCCTGAGTATCCTTACCGCTGAGAAGTGCGTAAATGAGGCCGCCGCCAAAGCTGTCGCCGCCGCCTACACGGTCAATGATGTGCAGGTGATATACCTTTGAGAAGCAGTATTCGTCGCCTGCAACGTCGTAGAGCATTGCACTCCAGTCGTTGTCAAATGCACTCTTACTCTCACGTAGTGTGATTGCAACCTTTTCAAAGCCGAATTTGTCGGCAAGCTGACGTGCAACGGACTTGTAGCCCTCTTTGTTCAGCTCACCTGCGTAGATGTCTGTGTTTTCTGCTTCGATGCCGAAAACGTCTTTTGCATCCTCTTCGTTGGAAATGCAGACGTCAACGTATTTGCAAAGCTCGGTCATAGCCGCTCTTGCTTCGTCACGTGTCCACAGCTTGCCTCTGTAGTTGAGGTCACAGCTTACCTTTACACCGTGTGCCTTTGCCGCAATGCAAGCCTGCTTGCAGATTTCTACAAGGTCACCACCGAGAGCGGGAGTAATGCCTGTGAAGTGAAACCACTCTGCACCGTCAAAAATCTTATCCCAGTCAAAGTCCTCTGCCTTTGCTTCTGCAATAGCGGAGTGAGCTCTGTCATATATACATACACTGCCACGCTGTGAAGCACCTTTTTCGAGGAAGTATATACCTACTCTGTCGCCTCCTCTTGTAATATCGGAGGTGTTGACACCGTATTTGCGAAGTGAGTTTACAGCCATCTGACCGATTGCGTGCTTGGGAAGCTTTGTTACGTAGTGTGCGTCAAAGCCGTAGTTTGCAAGCGAAACAGCAACATTTGCCTCACCGCCGCCGAAGGTAGCTTCAAAAGAATCTGCCTGCACAAAGCGGAGATAATCGTAGGGCTGAAGGCGGAGCATAAGCTCGCCGAAGGTTACTACCTTTTTCATTTTGCACGTGCCTCCTTGACAATCTCAACAGATTTTTCGCAAAGCTCGGTAATCTCGTCCCACTTGCCGTTGTCAATAAGGTCTGCAGTTACCATATATGAGCCGCCGCAAGCCGCAATAACGGGGCAGGATACGTACTCGCCGAGGTTCTTAAGTGAAATGCCGCCTGTGGGCATAACCTTGAACATCGGGAAAGGAGCACTCATTGCCTTGATTTTTGCAAGACCGCCCGACTGCTCTGCAGGAAAGAATTTGAGCACATCAAGACCAAGTCTGT
>JAZSEX010000095.1:0-19028 GCA_045531935.1 Acutalibacteraceae bacterium
AAGAAAATATGGCGTATGGCATTCAGATTGCAGGCGCTAACATTTTCAAGCTCATTCCTTCGCTTCTTATCACGGGCGCTGTTTCCGCAAGCGTTAAGGATCCCGTTTACAAATACAAGTGGGTTGAAAAGCACGAGCCCGAGAATTTCAAGAAGATTCACAAGTGGCTTGATGTTAAAGAGTACATAATCTGCAAAATGACGGGCGAATGTGTTATGACACAGGACTCTGCATTCGGCACACTTCTTTACGATATCCGTGAGGGCAAGCGTGGCTGGAGCAAGACTATCTGTAAACTCCTTGGCGTTGATATGGCTCACCTGCCCGATATCAAAAAGTCCTCCGATAAGGTCGGTGTGCTGACCGAGAAATCAGCCGCAGAGCTTGGTCTCTGCCCCGGTACTGCAGTTTTCGGCGGCGGCGGTGATGCTTCGCTCATCGGTGTCGGTGCAGGTGCAACTGCACTCGGTGACACCCACGTTTACTCCGGTACATCAGGCTGGGTAGGCACTGTTGTTGACAAGAGCATTGTCGATACGTCTGCTATGATTGCCGCTATTGTCGGCGCTCAGGACGGCTACTTCAACTACTTCGCAGAGCTTGAAACCGCAGGCAAGTGCCTCGAGTGGGTAAAAGACCACCTTGCACTTGACGAAATCGGCATCTATCTCAAAAAAGAGAACGTTGCAGAAAGCCAGGAAAGCGTATACACAAGCCTCTACGATTATATGACAGACGCTATCAAGGACGTACCCGCAGGTTGCGGCGGTGTTATCTTCACCCCCTGGCTTCACGGCAACCGCTGTCCGTTTGAAGACCCCAACTCAAGAGGTATGTTCTTCAACATCAGCCTTGAAACAGGCAAGACAGAGCTTATCCGTGCAGTGCTTGAGGGTGTCTGCTACCACCTCCGCTGGTTTATCGAAACTCAGGATAAGAAAATCAAAACATCTGATACAATCCGTTTCGTAGGCGGCGGTGCTCTTTCCTCACTCACCTGCCAGATTCTTGCCGACTGTACAGGCAGAACAATCGAAACAACCGAAAGTCCGCAGAATGCAGGCTCTGTCGGTGCAGCTATCACTGCGGCTGTCGGTCTTGGCGTAATTGCTAATATGGAGCAGGCAAAAGACCTCGTAAAGGCAAACGCAACCTACAAGCCCAATCCTGCTAACAAAGCTGTATACGATAAGAATTTCGAAGTATTCAAGCAGCTTTACAAGGCTAATAAAAAGAACTTCTCAATGCTCAACGGTTGAGAGGAGCAGATGAAATGAAAATCATCGACATTTCGCGTGATATCCTCACTGCAGAGGTTTATCCGGGTGACCCCGAGCCGAGAACACAGCGTTACCTTAAAATGGAAGAGGGCGACGACTGCAACCTCACAGCACTCTATATGTGCCTGCACAACGGCACGCATATAGATGCACCCAACCATTTTATTGAGGACGGTGCTACCGTCGAAACGCTCGAGCTTGAACGCTTTATAGGAGAGTGTACGGTAATCGAAGTGCCGGAAGGTCCCATTCACGGTGCGTATGTTGACGACCATATTACCGAAGGCTGCGAAAGACTGATTATAAAGAGTAACGGCAAGGCGTATTTCTCCGACAGCGGTGCTTTTGCACTCGCTTCTCTCGGTGTAAAGCTCGTCGGCACCGATGCAAACTCCGTCGGCACACACGGTGCTCAGGTTGCACCTCACCGTGCATTTCTCGGTAATAATATCCCTCTTCTCGAAGGTCTGAACCTTGAAGATGTAACACCGGGCAATTATTTTCTTATTGCTCCTCCGCTTAAAATCAGCGGTGTCGAGGCAACTCCGACAAGAGCACTTCTCATATCGGACTACCTCTTCTGGGGCAAAAAATAACACCCCATATCTTGACTAAAACAAACTGATATGTTAATATATTCGGGCGGTCAGTTCTCCGCCCGAATTTCATATGCCCCCATAGTTAAATGGATATAACGGGCCCCTCCTAAGGGTCTGTTGTAGGTTCGATTCCTACTGGGGGTGCCAGAAAAAGCATCGACAAAAGTCGATGCTTTTTCAGTTAAATCCACCCTTACGGGCGGGTGAAATATTGCTTAGCAATATGAAATACGCCTCGACGGCGAGTGGGTGGATTTAATTTCACTTTCTGCTTAAAGCAGAAAATTTCACAATTATCGTAAGATAATTATTTCACATTTTCCGTAAGGAAAATATTTCATTTGTATAAGAATATTAAGACTTACTTTTTACTTATTCACTCTTCACTTTTCACAATTCATTTTCAATGGATATAAGAATCTGACAAGTCAGATTCCCGTCGCACATTTTCTTTCTCTCTGAGAATTACCCTTCAGAATTAACAGAAATTGTTTCTCACAGCAGTTCAAAGTTTACCTTAATTCAATTGACAGTTTGAGATTTATGGTATAAAATAATATATATTTTTAGGAAATGAAGGAGAAAGAAATGAAAAAGTTAATAGCACTTCTTACTGCACTGAGCCTTGTGCTTTCACTTGCGGCGTGCGGCGGTTCAGGCAAACCTGTTGAATCTGAAACCACTACCAAAGAAGAAATCCAAGTCGACACTCCAACGTCTGCAGAGGTTGAGCTTACCGACGCACCTGACGAAACGGTAACCAATGCCGAGGGTGAAACAGTTACAACTTTACCCGACGAAACAACTTCAGCTGAAGAAACCTCAGCACTCTCCGCAAATCCTGCTGAATGGTCAGAGGAAGAGATTATTGAGTTTTACAAACAGGCTGCAAAAAAATCATCATCTGCAAAATCGCAGAAGACAATGATTATGAATGAGCTTGTTGTCAACGAAGGCGACGGCTTGCTTGCAACCTTTGTTGAAATGGTAACTCCGCTTTTCAAATCGACACTCAAAGATAATTCAACAGAGTTTGACGGAATAACAGGCGGCTACGAAAAGCTCTCACCCTCCGATGTCAGAACAGCTAAAGCATACAAGAGCGGTAACTACACCGTAATCGAAATGACAATGTTTGAGCAGGTTGACGGAATCCACGGTCAGGAAAAAGAAGGCACAGTAGGTCACGCAATCTCGGTAGTCGGCGATATCTCAGTCGTCGCAGAAAAACTTCCGATGTTCTACATCGACTTTGAAAACTCCAATTTATCTATCCGTTACGCAAATCCCGTTCTCAAGGTAAGAATCAATAACTCTACTGGTAAAATCGAAAAAGGTACATGGAGCTACGACGTTATAGTTAACCTTAAAAACCTCTACATCAAAAACCTCAGACTTCCCATTGAGCTTACAATCAAAAGCGGCTACGGCTCGGTTGCATTTAACGTAACAGTCGGCGGCGGATTCTGATAACAAACTAAAATCACCCCGGATATCACAAACCAACGTGATACCCGGGGATTTATTTTAACTTCAACAACTTATTATACCGTACAAAAAAGCCTCTCAGGCATAACACCTGAGAGGCTCGTTTATTATTCAGTTACTTATGCAGCATCGGGAGCTTTAAGCTCGAATGTTTCGTCGATAAATGTTGCATTACCTTCGTTGCAGATGCTCCATGTCTTGCAAAGGCCGAGAGGCTCAAGGATATCGGAGTTCTCACCTACGGAGATTGTTACGATACCGTAAACCTTAACGTTTGCCTTGAATGTCATGTTCTCTGCGTTAGGAACTGTGAAGTTCATATCGAAGAGGAAGTCGTACGGAATATCAAGGTGGTAGTTATCAGCGCCGCCTGTCATGTAAACAGTAACGTGAACACCGATACCAACTTCGATACCTGCGTCAACAAGTACGATGCTTACGATAGAGATATCAATGTAGAGGCCGAGAACAACTTCAACGCGTGCTTCCATCTCAAGGGAGGAATCGCCTGCTTCAGACTCACTGATAAGTCTTACCTTGTTGTCGATAATTTCAATACCCTTTGACTCTCTTGATGTAACAACAAGCTCAACTCTACCGTCGAAGGAGATAACAAGCTTAGCTGTGATACCGATTGTAATTGCAGGGCAGTTGGGGATAGCTACGTCAACTTCGAAAACAGTAATTTCACTGTCAGAGCCCTTAACAAACTCCATATTCTCAGTAACACGTGTGAAGAAGTCAACGTCGTTAGTGCCTTCGGGAGTCTCGATTTCGTCGAGAGACCAGTCGTAGGAACCTGTGATTTCTGTTGAATCCTTAAGGTCATAATCAAGGAAGATGTATGACTTTGTAACTTCGTTTTCGTCAAGTCTGCCTTCGAACTTTGTGTAAAGGTCGAAGTTACGGACTTCGTATGCCTTCTCAACGTATACGCCGTTGATGGGGCCGCCGACTGAAACGTCAAAACCGCCATCCTTAACAGCAGCAGCAACGTCAAGATCACCGATTGAGAAGCTGATATCAATCTTCTCAAGGATTGACTGCTGGTTGATACCTGCGATTTCAGGCTGCTCGAAGGGATTTACGTGACCCTCGTAGTCGAGGTATGCAATCTCTTCTTCTTCGATTACTTCGCCGTCAGCTGACTGAAGAGTAAGACCTGCAGCATTCTCAACAAGAGCAAGGCTCTCGAGACCGATCTCTTCGCCTTCATCTGTTGTAAGGCTACCCTTGTTCTCAACGTCCTTAAGGCCGTTCATGTGAGCAAGACCTGCTGCCTTAAGAGCTGCGTTAGCCTCTTCCTTGGAGAGAGCAACTTCCTTAACCTTACCGAAAAGGTTAACGGAAACTTCAATAATGCCGAGATCTACAGCTACGTCGAAAGCAGCGTCATCGTCAGCATCCTTAATGCCTTCAAGGCCTGCAGCAGCTGCAAGTGACTTAGCAACAACAAAGTTAGTTGCGTCAGCATCTGCATCGTACTCGCCTACGATTACGTTCCAATCGTAGCAAGCCTGGATAACTTCGAAGTACTCGTCATCCTCTGCGATGTCGTAGTTGTCTTCATCTTCAAGGTCATAAGTAAGGTTGAACTCATCTGCTACGAGAGCATACCACTCTGCCTGTGTGTAAGCTTCAACAGGCTGGAAAGCGGGAGTAATACCGAACAGTGACAAGATGAAAGCCAGAATCATTGAAATGATTTTCATAGTGGTTTTTCTCCTTTCATATTCCAACAACTAAAGGGTAAAAATCTCTCCCTTTATTTAACGTAATAATTATATCAATTAGTATCAATAAAATCAATCAATTTTAGCAATTAAATCGACTAAAACAAAACTTTGGTAAATATAACGAATTAATTTACCTTTTTGTTACCAAGAAATTCAATTTCTTTGGCAAAACAAACAAATTTAAACAACAATAATTTATGCAATTTTACCCTTGTTTTTTCTTGCCGTTGACAATTTGCACAACCGCCTACATCACCATAGACAGCACCAATGCTTCTTCAATTTTCAAATATAATTCCTCATAAGAATCATCAGAGCCAAGTACAAAAGACGGCTTATGATAATTGCTGACAAACCACTCCGCAAAACCGTTTTTCTGTAGTGCACCCGGCGTATCCTCAGGTCTGTCAATACCGCTCGAAAGTTCCAGAATTCTGCACATCATCTCCACCCTTTCGGCACCGCATACTGCCGTCGGAGTATATAGACTCTCTGCACCGCTTCGGAGTATAACAGTGTGACGTATATCCCGTGACCTGCACAGTCTTACAAGTGCCCTCGTTTCAGGCTCGCTTTCAGGTACTTTACCTGCATAAAAATGTGTTCCGGGTGCCGTGTAACCGCAACCCTCCGCTATTTTTTTAGTCTGCGTAAATCCGTGAGCGAAATTGAGTTCAAGGTCAACTCCCCTTGCGTTTGCCTGCCACGTTGAAGTATCGCTGCACACCCTCTCAACAAGCCCTGCATAGCTTCCTGCCGCAACAGCACCCGACGAAACAATCTCCATACCGTCAGGGTTAACACACGGTATTATTATCACGCCTTTTTCACACAGTACGTCGTGAAGCTTTATTCCTGCAACCTCACTTCGTGTATCAACACATTCGCAAAGCCGCTCAAACAGCCTCAGCAGCACCTGAGCACCTGCAACACTTCCGCTTCTCATTCCTGCAATATACAGTGCAGGTTCCCTTGTGTTGCCAAGCGAAAGAGTAAAAAGTGCTCTGCCGCTCCAGCTTCTTGCACACACCGAATACCCTGCAAACGGATATTTCTCTTTAAGTTCATATATTTTTCTGCGAAGCGCAGCATATCCGAAGCCTTCATTACCCTTTTGCATAACCAACCACCGTTTCTGTAGAATATTCCAGTATATGCAAAGCGAACAGAAAATATAAGCCGCTCAATAACAAATATTGATTATTGTTTTGACTGCACTGTGCATACTATTATCCGAGGTGATTTTATTATGTGCGGAATTATCGGATACAACGGTGTTTCAGGTGCCGTACCTTTTCTTATCGACGGACTCAAAAAACTTGAATACAGGGGTTACGATTCGGCAGGAATTGCGGTAATCAGTAACGGACAGATAACCCAGGAGAAAAAGAAGGGCAGAATTGCCGTACTCTCGTCTGCAGTTAAAAAACGTGACGATATGGGAGGCACCGTCGGTATAGGTCATACACGTTGGGCAACCCACGGTGAGCCTACGGATGAGAATGCTCACCCTCATAAAAGCGGTAAATTCACGCTAGCCCACAACGGTATAATCGAAAACCATAAGGAGCTGAAGGATAAATACCTCAAGCTCTGCGAATTCTCGAGTGAAACAGATACAGAAACTGCAGTACATCTTATCAACAGACATTACAGCGGCAACTGTCTCGAAGCAATCGCGCAGACAGTGAAGCTGCTCAAAGGCTCGTTTGCTTTTGTTATACTCTGCGAGGATGAGCCCGACACTATTTTCTGCGTGCGTAAGGCAAGTCCCCTGCTCATCGGAATCGGTGAAGAAGCGAGTATTGCATCGGATATTTCAGCAATCAGCAGTAAAGCTAAGGCACTTTACAGAATGGCAGACGGTGAGATTGCCGCGGTAAAGAAAGACTGTGCCGATTTCTACGATTTTAATCTCAACAAAATCGACAAAAAGCAAGCTGAATTCTCTGTCGGCTACACCCATACGGAAAAAGACGGCTTTGAACATTATATGCACAAAGAAATTTATGAACAACCCGAAGCCGTAAAGCGTACCGTTGACAGCTATCTTAAAAACGGTGTGCTCAGTCTGCCTGTTGACATCAGCAAACCTGAACGGATTTATATTGTCGCTTGCGGCTCAGCATATCACGCAGGTCTTGCAGGCAGGCTGTGTTTCGAACAGCTTCTCGGCATCCCCGTGTCGGTCGAGGTCGCATCGGAATTTCGCTACTGCTCCCCTCTTTTAAGTAAAAAAACGCCTGTGATAATAATCAGCCAGAGCGGTGAAACAGCCGACAGCCTAGCTGCACTCCGTGAAGCCAAAAAACGCGGCGCATCGACAGTAGCTATCGTCAACGTACCCGAATGCAGCATCGCAACCGAAAGTGACAGCGTAATATATACCAAAGCAGGTACAGAGATTGCCGTAGCGACCACAAAGGCCTATTCTGCTCAGCTTTCGGCACTTTATATGCTTGCGGTTTTCTTTGCAGAAAAGTGGCAGACAGCAGAAAAAAAGCAGCTCTCCGACCTCATCGAAGGTCTCGGAAAGCTGCATATATGTATTGAAAATGCACTCGGATGCGAAGAACAAATCAGTGAAATCGCCGCAGAATTTGCCAACACCGAGCACGCCTATTTTATCGGCAGAGGCTCAGGCTATGCGGCGGCTGCCGAAGCTTCACTCAAGCTTAAAGAAATCAGCTATATCCATTCCGAAGCCTATGCGGCAGGTGAAATGAAACACGGCACAATCTCGCTGATAGAGCCGGGCACAAAGGTTATTGCAATCTGTGCCCCAAACGGACTCAATGCAAAAATGCAGAGCAATATCGACGAAGTAAAAGCAAGAGGTGCCAAGGTTTTTGCTGTCACCTGTACGCACGAAACCAAGGCAGATACCTGCATTTTTACAGTCAATGCCCCTCATCCCATGATGAGTATAAGCACACAGATTGTTCCTTTACAGCTTCTCAGCTATCACGTCGCAAGGCTCAGAGGCTGTGACATCGACAAGCCCCGTAACCTTGCAAAATCTGTCACCGTCGAGTAATTTATCCGTTAAGTACGGGCATACCGTTTTCGTCCCACAGCACCTTTCTTTTTCTTGCACTGCGGCAGGGGTCGTAAAGCGGGTCGCCGTCAGCGTATCCGCATTCGCCCTTGAAGCATTTTTCATCACGGCTGTGATATACAAATACCCATTCGCCGTTTTCATCTTTGACAAAGCTGTTGTGACCGGGTCCGTATTCGCCGTCAAGGTCGTCGGAAGTCAGCAAGGGGTCACTCATCTTTGTCCATACGGCAGGGTCGGTCAGGTCAGCATCTTCGTCAGCATACATCAGCCCTATGCAGTATTCAGGGCCCGTTGCCGAAGCAGAAAAAGCCATAAAGACTCTGCCGCCGTGTCTCATAAATGCAGGCCCTTCGTTGACAGGAATATTAACTCTCTCCCAGTCATACTCGGGCTTTGTCAGAAGCACCGCAGGGCAGGTCGTTTTCCACGGCTCATCAGGATTAACTGTTGCTATGTATACGTTTGAGTTACCGCCGTGCTGTGCCCATGCAACATAGTGTCTGCCGTTACACTCAAAGTGAGTCATATCAAGCGAAAATCGTGTAAAAGAGAAATCATCGGGAGCTGTGAATTTCCCCCTGTCTCTCCACTCATCCTTGTAAGGGTTATTACCTTTACACTCGATACAGTGACAGTTTATGTCCCATACGTTGTCCGCACTGCCGCTTGCAGCAAAAAGCACGTACCATCTGCCGTTTATTTCGTGTATTTCGGGTGCCCATATAAAGCGGTGTGCCGTATCGGATTCAATTTCATCCCATATAACCTTCTCTTCAGCATCAGCCAGAGCATCTATGCTCGCCGCTCTGCGAAGAATTATGCGGTCATATCCTTCTTTGTCATCACAGCCGTACATCGGGTATGACGCAGTAAAATAATACAGCCCGTCACTGCCCTTGGTTACGTAAGGGTCAGCCCTGTCTTTTATAAATATCTCCGTTTTCGTACTCATTTTTATTCCCTGCTTTTTATACCGAAAAGCTCTTCAAGCTCAGCATAATTCTCAATGAATTTCACGCTGAGCTTTCTGATTTTATCTTCATCTTTACTTGCCGATCTGTCCGATATTGCAATCACATTGTAGCCTGCCTTTGCGGCGGTTGCCACAGCGTGATACGAATCTTCAAAAACAAAGGTCTCATCCTTCGGTGTGCCGAGGCTTTCAAGTGCACTGTCAAATATTTCAGGGCTTTGCTTGCTCAGACCTATCTCTGCGCAAGAGAAAATCTCATCGAAGAATCCGAGCATACCGTTGTGCTCAAGTGCGGGTACGGCAAGCTTTCTCTCCGTTGCCGTTGCTATACACATCTTGACGCCGCTATCACTGAGTTTTCGCAAAAACTCAACGGCATCACGCTTCGGCGGCACTGTGCGTACGTAAAAATCTTCTATTATTTTCTCTGTATAATCCTTGAAATCCTGCGGTGTGCAGTCAAGCGAATACTCATCAACAAGATACCTTGCCGATTCGTTCAGATACATCGTCGCAACCTTTTCTCTCAGGTCAGGCTTCGGTGTCACACCTTTTGAAACGAGGAAATTATACGCTATATCGTCCCATATAGCCATAGAATCTATAAGTGTACCGTCAAGGTCAAAAATCGCACCGCTTATTTTCATCCCGACACCTCTCTTACGGGCATAACGTCGGTGTTTTCCCATACAGCAATAACAGTGCCGCTGTGCACCGTCAGTCTTGCGGTTTTTTCTATAAATTCATTGCTGATACCGAGAGGTCTGCTATACGGCAAATCACAGTGTTCAACCTCATATTTAAAACCATTCAGCGTCACTTCAGCCTTGTCACAGCCCAAAGGCATAAGTGAAATATATCCGCTCGCATCTTTGTCAAAAGCAAGAGCAGACTCACAAACTGCTGTAATTACGGTATCACGGTCAAAAACATAGCCCGAAAAGCCTTTTTCGGCAATAAATGCGAGCACCTGCAGATTGCCTAACGTGTGAGCAATCCTGCCGCCTGTTGCACCGAATATATAAAATTCATCACAGCCGTTTTCTATACCTCTTTCAACCGCAAGCATCATATCCGTATCGTCTTTAACCGGTGAATGCACCTCGGTTTCGGGATGGTCCGGCGTATAGCCGAGCGAATCGAAATCGCCAACAACAATATGAGGCATAACTCCGATATCGCAAAGCACCTTGTATCCTGCGTCAGCGGCAATTATCAAAGCGTTCCCGTCGGGCTTGAAAGCATCTGCAAAGAAGTCGCCGCCGCCGACAATATAACATTTTTTCATTTTAGTTGCCGCCTTTCGTATATAATAAAAATTCATCTGAAGCTTAGCAGACGTCTTATGAGTTGCGGATATAATTATACAACATAAAAATCAAAACCTTATGCAAAACCGACTATGCTGTGAATCCGAACGGAGCAGGCTGACGGTGATGAAACTCCCCACACATCCGAGTGAGTGTCCGTAGGCGGTATATCGTACCCTGAAGTCTGCTTCACATCGATAGCCGTAACGGTAATCGGAATGCATATTTGCGTTCCGATTAAACGAGCGGAGCACAATCCGTCAGCCGTATGCGGAGTGCTTATAGCTCTGAAAGTTCTTTTGGTTACTTTTGTAACGTGTGACAAAAGTAACTGCGGCTTCACGCCGCATATAAAAAGTCTGTAGTGTTTTATTTCAGGTATGCTTCAAGCCTGTATATAGGCATACCCTGCGAAGCGAATCTGTGCTCGTACTCTGTCTCTATGTTTCCCTCAAAATCACTGTTATGCAGGTCAAGTGATACGTTCTTCAGGCTGAATCCGTAGCCCGTAAACTGCTCGATGGAATACTCAAAGAAGTGCATGTTATCGGTTTTTTGGTGTATCTCCGCACCTTTTTTGAGTATAACCTCATAGCTTTTTAAGAATCTTGCATTAGTAAGTCTGTGGTTAGCATATGACTTCTTCGGGTAAGGGCAGGAAAAATTGAGATAAATACGCTCGATTGATTCGGGCTTTATATATTTCTCAAGGTACTCCGCACCGCCGTGAAGAAAAACTACGTTTGTCAACCCCTCACGCTTTGCGTTTTCGCTTGCGGCAACAATTACGTTTGCAACCTTTTCCATTGCAAGTATATTGATATCGGGATTCTGCTTTGCAAGCTCACAGGCAAACTTACCCTTGCCGCAACCGACCTCAAGCACAACGGGATTGCTGTTACCGAAAAGCTCTTCAAAGTCAATGTATTCTTTCTTTTCTATCGCCGTGAGAAAATTACGGTCATCGCTGAAAAGCTTGATGATATTATCACACTCTGCAAGACGCTCCTCAAGGTATTTTTTCTTTCTCATTCTCATAGCTGTTTGCCGTCCTTATTCATAGTCTGCAATAAAATATGCGTTTGTATCAGCGCGCTTACCGTCAAGACCGAGCACTTCGATTCGGAAATAAACATCCTCATCCTCAAGCGTAAATTCGGCTTGTGTTACACTGCTGCCCGGTTCGGCGTGAAGGCATTTTGTACGCCTGCCTGCGGTTGAAATAGCTATTCTTGCAGCATCAGAGCACTCGATATGCACCTTGCCGTCTTCGAGTGTAAGCTCATATATTTCGGGTCTTGTCGTACAGTAAAAGTCGCCGTTTTGCATAGCGGTCATAATACTTTCGTAGCTGAGTGAATCGGTAACAAAAACCGTTTTACCGCCAAAGCTGTCGCACCGCACATCACCGAACGGAAATTCGTTGTGGTTATCGTCTGCCATAGTACAGTACATTTTCTTGCCTGCACGCAGCAGCTCGTCATATACTCTTTCCTGGCCGCTGTCACCGCCTTCGATAAAAACGGAATTGTTATACACTTCTATTATGTCGCAGCCCTCAAGGTCTATATAATCCTCGCGCACCTGCATCGACCAGTACGGATGATTATACATAACTATAAAGCCAAGCTCTCTGAGCTTTGCAATATATTCGTTTATTGCCGCTTTATCTCTGTAATCAGGAGTAGGAGGCAGGTCAACGTGTTTTTCACCTTTTATATTGAAAGCATTAAGGTGATAGCAACGGCGGAACTGACCGCTTTTTACAACATTATCGCTGATATCCGCCTCGAATGAATTTATCGCAACAAAATCGTCTGTACAGAAATCGCTGTGATCAAAATAATTGTCGTGGTCTGAAAAAGCAACTACACTGTAGCCTTGCGCTTTGTATGCGTCGCGTATTTCTTCCGGAGTACGTCTGCCGTCGGAAAGCGTTGTATGACAATGAAGATTCGCAACATACTGCTTTTTGTCTTTTGATAAAAGAATGTGTTTCATAGCTTTACCTTCTATAAAAACAGGCGTACGGTTTTGTACGCCTGCAAGTTTTGTTATTCGTTTTCTTCATGCTCCTCAAGGAAGCCTTCAAGCATCTGAACAAGGCTCTTGACCTCTTCCTGTACTCTTGAACGTACAAGCTGAGCCTGTGCCTGTTCAAGCTTTGCGTTCGCAGTAATAGCGTCTGCCTTACGGCGCGCATCGTTTTCCACACGCTTAACTACCATCGCTACCTCTTCAATCATCTGTGAAGCAGAAATAGCATCAACACCTGCAGGAGCTGCCGTCTGCTGAGCCTTAAGCTCTTCAAGCTGAGCTGCAGCCTCTTCATATTTGGCTTTGTAGTCTTCACCGGGGTTTTCGCGCAGCTGCTTGAGTGCTGCAGCCATAGTTACGCAATTCTGTCTGAGCTGTTCACGCTCTTTAATAAGCGTACCGTTTTCCTCAAACAAACTGTCATACTTGGTCTGAAGTGCAGCATAACTGTCACGCAGGTCGTTATAAGACCTTTCGGCTGCCGCTATATACTCCTCAACCTCAGCGGGGGTGTAACCCTTTCGCGATATGGAAAAGCTTTTGTCCATTTCAAGAACCTGCCTTTATCAGTCGTTGTAGAATTTGAGACCTGTTGCCTTAGCCCACTCGAAGAATGTGCGGATGGACTTGAGACGTGCTGAACCGAGCTCGTGAGAGCCTCTTGTGTACCAGTTGAAATCGTCTATGCCGCAAAGGCTGACAAGGTACTTAGCGGATGCGCAGAAGCCTGAATCGATGCAGTTATCAAGAAGGCAGATCTGCTGATGTGTAAGGTTAGCTGCCTCACGGTCGTTCTGTACAAAGAATTCGTCGTACATCTTAGCAAACAGATATGCACCGCAGCTTGTGGGTGTTGCAACAACACCTCGTGCGCCTGCCTCGTATGCTTCCATAAGGTAGGGAATATTTGCCTGAAGAACTGCTGAATCACCCTGAACAGCAATCTTTTCTTTGATTGTTTCAATCTTGCAGGTTGTGTCCTTGATACCTACGAATCTTCCTGTCTCAACAAGCTTGCCGTAAACGGAAGCATCCATAAGGTGAGGACGAAGACCCGGGAACTCGTAAAGAACGATGGGCAGTGTTGTGTGTGTGCTGAGTTCTGAAAGGTATGTGAAAAGACGGTCGTTATCGCCGCAGTAGCCCTTTGAAACAAAAACAAGGCCGTCAACACCTGTCTGCTCAATACGTTTGATTTCTTCAAGCTGACCGTGCCATGTAGGCTCAAGGTTAGCTGTTGCAACAACAGACATACCGCCTGCTCTTTCTACAGCAAGCTTAGCAAGCTTTTCTCTCTCGTCGAGTGTAAGTTCCATCATTTCTGAGCTGCCACAGCAAGCAAAAAGGTGATCTGCACCCTGACGTGCCTGCCATTCAACGTATTTCTCGTATGTATTGTAGTTGATCGAACGGTCCTCATTGAAAGGTGTGAGGATGAGTGAATATACGCCACGGTTGTTGAATTCTTTTGACATAATAAAGCCCTCTGTTCTTAATTTTTTCTTCAGTATAACGCACACAAAAAGAAAAATCAATAAAAAGAGGGCTTTTTATAATATTTTTTTACTTGAAAGCTATATACAAGTAATCTTCGCCGAGCTTATTGAGCTGAGTCGACGTATTTTCGTAGTTGAGTGACGAGCCCTGCTGTACCTTGAATCCCGTAGAAGTAATCCTGATTCCCGTACTGGCAAAGTTAGCTGTTGCCATACCCGCATAACAGAACGAGTTGCCGAGGTTGTCGGTAGAAAACATCGGCATACCCGCAACGCCTACCGCAACAAAACTCGGCTTGAATCCCAGTCTTACCGTCTGCTCGCTTTCTCCCGTGCCGAAGTACGCTCCCGTTACCGACTTCTTTCCCCACGATTCCTTCTCTGCAGCAGTTACGTGAATGGTTGAATCATTGATATGCGAGCCGCAGAAAAGAGTTTTCGGCATAAATGCTTCATACTGCACGGTGCTTGACTGAGCAGGGCAGAATCTTGCCTCAGCTATAACCCAGCTTTTCATAACAAAAGCCTCAGCATCTCTGTCAGCGGTAATCGCATCACAGCCCGATTCTTTCAGATTCAGGTCACTTTTGAAATTCAGGCAGTCAACAATCTTTGTAAATGCCTCGTGGCAGGCAGTACCGCCTGCCGAATACGGCACGTACACCGAAAAACGCACCTTGATTTCAGCCAACCTGCAGTATTCTTCGGGCACAAGCTCGCCCTCATTGTTTTCGGTAAAAAAGTCTGTTATCTTCACACTCTCAAGACCTACCGAAACTATCGTTTTTTTCAGCGGCGTAGCCTTCGGCTGAGACGGAAATTCCGTCAGAAACTTTATGTTACCGAAAATCTTTGTCTGTGCACTCAGCCAGTCAGCTATGTCCTTCGGCATAGCACTTATCGAATCCGCTATATCAATCCACCTCCACTATTGTTCTTATTATCGCCCAGATGTAAAAAATCTCATTGCCGTTGTAAACTCTTTCCGCACGGTCGATACGGTAACTTACAGAATCGCATTCTATCCTCGCACTTTCACCCGCAAGCGTAAGGTCAGGTGTCGGCGGTCCTATATACAGGTAGTGACCCTGACTGTTGAAACCGATTTCGGTATAAACACCGTCAAGATACATTTTATTTTTATATCTGAGCGGCTGAATGAGTGCTTTACAGCTTTCTGTTTTGCCACTGTCATTCAGCGTCACTTTTCTGCCGAGCTTTGCAAAAATCGGTTCAGCTCTCATACGTCCACCTGCCTGAATACAAAGCCGCAATCCTCAAGAAGCTCAGCCGCCTGCAGAATTGCTTCATCACGTACGGTACACGCAATTTCAAGCATCGCCGCAGGTGTGCGTGTAACGGTTACGTCACCTGCCTTGAAGCTTGTCGTGCCGTCATTGTCAGCCGCTTCGCGTATTACCTTGCGGTAGTACGCAAGACCTGCTGCAGCCTGAGCAATTCTCGGGTCATCTTTATCTGCACTTTCCTTGAGTCTGCTAAGTATCTCCTCAAGACAGAGTCTGCAAAGGGGCAGAGCATTTTCTGCCCCTTCTTCATCGAGGGTAACGAGCTGTCTGAGCCTTGCAAGTACGTTGTGACTGTTAATCATACGTCACCCTCCCCTGCTCAGACCTTGAGTGTGCGTGATGCGTCAGTAAATATCTTGGCAAAGCCTGCAATAGAGGTAATCGCCGCACGTTCAAGCTGTCTGTCAATGAGCTTATCGTATTCGGTCATAACCTCACCGGCCTTTACCATTTCAAGTGCACAGCGTTTGTCAATACCGATTACAGTACCTGCAGGCACGGCAGAAGAACGGATAAGCTCTGCACCGATAGGCGTAATCATCTTACCTGTTGCGTGGAAGTTGAGACCTGCCGCAGAATCCTTGAATTCGCTGATGTTGAGCATATTTACGGCATCCGCATTGTTTGCAATAAGCACGTTCATCTCATACGGGTCAAGGTCCTTCCAGAGGTTGACAATGTCTGCGTATGTAAGATTACCCGAGCTGATTGCGGCTGTCGATGCGGCGGCGTTGTCGTTGCCGTCACCGTTTATAATCGTGTCAATCGCATCGGCAAGCTGTGCCTTTGCAATGTGTGCACCGATCTGTCTGAGTGTAACCGTAAAGAGGTCAAGACGCTGGAAGCGTATCGCCTCATAAGACGCTACGAGCATTCTGCCGCGCTTGTGAAGCTTCACGAGATTATCGCGTGTCCTTACAGTTGTTTCGGGAATTGCCTCACCCTCAGCAACAGCTACAAGTGACTTCTCCTCATCTGTAGGAATGCTTGTGATTGAACGGTAATCGAGCGAATCAATATTTGTAACCGATGCAATGATACGGGGCAGGCTGTTAGCCTCCTCAATACCCTGACGTACCGCTCTCGCAACGTATTCGGGGAAGAGAGTTGCACTGTCTGTTGTTTTGAAGAATTTCTCAACTGTGTCACTGCCCGCACCGCTTACCTTGATGTCGAATCGCTTGAGCTGACGCTGATATGCGTCGAGTCCTTCAAGTGCACTGCCCTTGTAGTTTTCGGAAGGGTCAATGCTTTCAAGTGCGGATGTGAATGAACCTGTGCAGTAAAGACCCTTTTCAAGTCTGATGTTATCGTAATTTGCCATATTTTATTTCCTCCTTAAATTTTGAATTCATTGTTGTTTTCTTTTTTTGTTATACTTCCTCCAAGCTGAGGTCTTACGGGATAAAGCTTTGATGCACTCTCTGCAAACGCCTTTTCAAGCACCGAAAGCTGGTCTGACGTAAGAGCAGAGCATATCTCCTCAAACTCCTCCGTACCCAGTGACGGCACCGCCATTGTGCCGAGTCTTATTACCTGCTTTTCAAGTCCTTTGCGGTACATCGCCGCATCCTTTGCAAGCTTTTCAAGTCTGCTTATTTCGTCTGTCAGTCTGCCGAATGCCGACACACTGAGCGTAACCGAATCGTATCCGCCGGACTTCTCTTTAATCTGAGCTATGCTCATCTCTTCACCTGCTTCAAACGATTTCGTCACGCCTGCTCTCGGCTGTGCAGGCACAGCAACAAAGCTCCATTCATATGCATCGGTCGGCTCTTCAAGCACCGTATGGCATACCTTTCCGCCATACACTTCACCCTTGCGGTGCTTACATCCTTTTTTCTTCAGGTCTGCACCGCAGACCGAGCATTTCACCTGTGCTACCGAGCAGCTTACGCTCGTTTCTTTTTTGATACCTGCCTCAATCTGCTTTATAACCTCTTCGTTTTTAGGTGTGCGCGGCATATATGCCCTTGCCTTAAGGCTGGTGTATTTTTCACCCGTCGAGGTGATTTCACTTTCGCTCTCCTCAATCCACGTTCTGAAAATTCTCGCAGTCTGGCTGTCACTTTTCATATCGTGGTCAGTTATACCTGTCCTGCCGTCAAAAAGAGTCGCAAGCTTCACCAACGATGCCACACTGAATCTTTCGCAGTCTCTGTCAATTTCGTTGTCGCAAAGCGTCAGCGTAAAACAAAAAACCTCGTCTGCCGTCAGCGGTTTTATCGTGTGTCGGTTAATAAGCTCAAGCTCATCCTCAGCCGCTGTGTCAGCGGTGACACAGCGTGAAATATTTTTATAAAGTGTGTTCATTTATCCTCCAATCAATCTTTCTGCCTGTGCCGAATACAGTTGAGCACGTGCGGCTTCAACCATATCCTGAAGCATAATCTCGTCCCAGATTACCTCTGCACTTCCGGGCAATCCAGTAAGCCTGAGCGCTGTATCACACACCTTTACTATCGCAGGTGTGAGAATTCTGCGGTATGCCTCAAGCTCGCTTGTCAGTGCATCTGCCTGCTGTGAGGACATTCTCTCAGTGCTCGACCACGAAAGGCCGAGCAGAAACGGCGGCAACCCTGTCTTAGCAACAATCTGCTCAAGCAGCTGTCTTACCGGTATTTCGCTGTCGGGCAGCTGTGCCTCAGCACCTATCACCTTAATCTGCACGTCACCTACAGCTACAAAGTCCTTTACACTGCCGCCGCTCATCGCACTGCTCCATTCCTCAGCAACCTGCATCGCTCTTTCCTTTGCATACGCACGGTCGAGCGTGTCATTCTGCGGCTTGTATGTAACCGCAAAGCGGATGTTTCCTAGCCTTTCCCAGTTGTTGCCTACCGTGCGGAATATCTTCATCATCACAGCCGAAACAAAAGGCAATCCTTTCAGCAGTGAGTTACCCGTCAGTGCACCCGCCTCAGGGTTGAGTACACTCATCACCGTAAGCTCCGGATACGCAATTTTCTCAGGCTGACCGGAAACAAGCGAATATATATCAATATTCAGTCCGTTTTTGTTACGGCGAAGCTCAATGTTTTCAAGCGGTGCGTTGAACAGTGCACACGGTGTGCCGTTGCAGTCGGTCACAATTTCACCTACCGCCGTACCGTATGTAAGAAGCTGTTCAAAATAGCCCGATACAAACGCTTCAAGCCCTGCCTGATTGCCGTTTACGCATATACCTGACACAAAGCTGTCCATATAATCCTGTGCTTTCGGGTCAGTACATCTGACACTGAAACCGCCCGTCAGACGTACAAGTTTTGTAACTGCCGCATCAATTATCGGCACCGCATCACGCAGTGCACCGTAAAGCTGAATATCGTGTCTGTACGGTGCCGCCGTTTCAAAAACCGAAAACGGATTCGATGCGTTACCCGTCTGCACAGAGCACACCTCAGGCGATGCATCGGCTTTTTTCCTGTTCTTTTTCATTTACTCCTTCCTTTCTGTCGCAATGGCAAAAATCCCGCAGTCATTCTCATTCATCAGCGTTGTGACAAAATAACGCATATCGTCCATTGCGTGGTCATTCTTTTTGCACGGTGTGTCCTTGATGCAGTTGCTGTCCCAACGGTAGAGTGAAAATTCACGTATAATGTCACAGCAAGGTGTACAGATTTTAATTTTCTCTGCCCTGAGTGCCTCTGAAACCTTTCTTATTCCGTCAGTCACATCGTTTTTTGCGTGAATAACTCTGTACCTGCCGTGTCGGCGTATGCACTCGATGAAGCTTGC